>PZPG01000022.1:0-21053 GCA_003045995.1 Bacteroidota bacterium | reverse complement strand
AAAATCTGTGAATGCAGATCAATCTGTACAACAAAATTGGACTTGTAATTATACGTTTATGTACGTGAAATCGCTGTTTTCTTTACTTGGAGGTGGCTTTTGGTTTGGGTTCGGGTTGATGGTGTTCGCCCTGTTTCCAACGCATGGCTTTTCGGGAGAGGGGCGTGCGAATGATGTGCGTGCAAATGATGTGCGTGCAAATGAGGGGCTCGCTACTGTAGGTTTCGGGTTGATGGGAGACAGGATGGTTCAGGAACGACCCGGGATGCCGGAACGGAGAACGCAGAGAACGGCTGGGATGCAGGGAACGCAGAGAACGCCGGGATCGCAGGTAGCATCGGGATCGCCTGGATCACCGAGAGTTCCGGGACAAACCATGGAGCCGGATTGGGATCGTTTGGAAGCGTTGTTGCAGGGCGCGGATTCAGACCTGGACCGCATGAATACCTTCTATGATTTCTCCTTTTCCGGATCAGGGAGAGCACAGCCGGGTCAGGTGTTGTCACGGTTGCAGGAGATGGAAGTAACACCAGATGCTCAGCCGTTAAAGCAAGCAATCATGGCGGGTTTGATGGCAAGGGAGGCGGCCGGGAGCAATACAAGTCTTGCCATGCCTAGCGAAAGAAGGAGTTCCGGCGATGTAGGGAATGAAAGGCCGAACCCCCCGGGCAGACCTTCAGGCATGCTTTCAGGCAGGGATCTTTCCGAGTCTTCTTTGTACTATGCATCAAAAGCAGCGGAGCTCTATTTGGGGGCGAATGAGGTTGACAAATATCTAAGAGAGCAGATCTTTCTATCGCTGCAACATCGAAGAACCCGGTCGTTTATGGAAGCGGAAGCTGTGATTGCAGATGCATTGGAGATTGCAGAAGCCACGAGGATCGCAGAAGCCACGAAGATCGCAGGTGGAAAGGAGATGGAACAAACTTCTGTAAACATCGACTCTGGATTGTTGGCAGCACTCTACAGCAATGCAGGTAGCATCTATGCGTTAACGCTTGCTCACGATTTGGCAGAAGCAATGTTCTCTGAGGCAGCTGTTTATTCAACAAGCCCCGAAATGGAGTGCATGAACAAGAACTCGGCAGCCAACGCACTCAATCAGGTCAAACGTGCAAGTGAGGCAGCAGAGAGAATCGCTCCATGTCTGGAACTCGAAGTTCTCACTGCGGACTTTCGGTCGACTCTTTATATGACGTTGAGTAACTCCATGCTTGCAATGGGGGATACTTTGCAGGCAATAACCTATGTTGAGAATGCCATACAACTGATGCCGGGTGAAGCGATGGAACGAAGAGCGGGCAGGATGAGCCACTTGGGCCAACTTCTTCTCGATGTTGGGGAACGAGACCGGGCTGGTGCGATTGCGGAGGAGCTTCAGCAGATCTCTGCGGCGAACTTTCGCCCATCCGTTCTGTTTCCGGTGGATACATTTCTAATGGAATATTTCCTGGAAACCGGAAACCCAGAGGCCGCCCTGCAGCTCAGCGACCGTTATCTTGCTAGGTTGCCGGCTGCAACAGAGCATCCCCTCGTTGGGCCTGTACATGAATTGCGTTCTGCGATCTATTCCCGGCTTGGTGAAAGTGAAAAAGCGCTGGAGTCCTCCAATTTGCATATTCAGCAGATGAAATGGGTAGGACAGCAGCAAGACCGTATGGAGGAGGCAAATGCCAGTGTACGCCTGCAACTGCGTAAAATTCAGGCAGATGCGGATCGTTCTGCTTTGCAAGAGAGGTCTGCCAATCGCAGGGCATTGCTGTTCTTACTCCTTGTTTTAGTCGTTGGGGTGATGTCAATCGTCTTGCTTCAAAGGTACCGAACAAGCAAAATGCAGGCTCAATCGTTTAGTGAGAAACTCTCTGAGGCCGAAGAGGAGACAGAACGGTTACGCAAGTTGATAAAGATGCGTCAGCAGAACCGAGGTGAAGGTGCTGCTTTTGATGACACACAGCGAATCCGTTTTTCAAAGAATCTTCAGATCTCTCCAGCTTCCATCTCCCATCTGGAGTCTCAGGGGAATTACGTCCGGATTGTACCGGTGGAGTCTGGCAAACCGGAACTTCAGGAAAGAATGACGTTAAAATATTGCGAAGAGCTGCTGCCCGCCGATCTGTTCACGCGCGTCCACAGATCGTTCATCGTCAACATGACACAGATCGACCGGGTCGACGGAGAGCTAATCTACATGAAAAACGGGGATGATATACGAATCAGCCGGACGGTAAAAAATGAGTTGCTGGAATTGTGACACCGTAGTTCTATTCATCAAAAACGTATTCCAACACTCAGCGACGGTGTGAAACCTGGTAACGTTCGGTTGAGTGGTGCAAAGGTCAGATCCTGTTGAATCAACACGGTGCGATCGAGTACATTTCTTCGGTTCAGAACATTCATCAAGTCTGCCCGGAGCTGAAACATACCCTTCAGGATGGTGGGTTGATAAGCGATCGACACATCCAGTCTGTAAAACGGATCCAGGCGGTCTTGATCCGGGTTTTCAAAATCCAGCATATCAATTCGTTTCACCAGCGGATCCATGGCCAGATAGTTGTAGTACAGTTCCCGATAGGCCCATGTACGCCCAAGAACAGCCGACCATTTCCCGATTACTGTGAGGCTCTGCCCAATACGTGTAAGTGCACGCAGCTGCAATCGATGGGGCTGGCTCCAGGGAGCAGGAAGTGAACGACCAAACTGGGACTCCATATCTACCCGTGTAATCTCGAGATCATACCCGGCTAATATTTCAGCACGGTTATCCCAGAGGGCCTGACGAATCCGAATACTGCCACCCAAAGAGCGGAATTCGGTTTCTTTTGAGAACGAATCAAAACCAGCATCACTTTCCGCAGCCTCCATGCCTGTGAGCATCATATACGATGTGATGTAACTCACGGGTTGTAGCTTGGCAAAAAGATCGAATTGGACATCAATTCCTGAAGCTGGCTGAACCAGGGTCGATAAACTTAGGTGATATGCTCTTGGTTGAACAACACCCGCATCATGGGACCATACAGTAATGAAGGGTACAATGTTGTTCGGGCCTGCATTGGTGATTTCAAACTGATTGATAAACTGGTGGTACTTTCCGCCGGCCAGCTTCATCGAAAGCAACCGGCCACGTCGGGTTTCATGATCATATTGTACAGAGAAGCGCGGTTCCAGGTAGATCGTTTCACTATTCAAAAATCCACTGATCCGATACCCCATCATCACATGCAGGGACGGGGTTGTCATCCAGCTCACTTCGCCGTATTGGCTCAGCAAGTTTGTTTTCTGCTCATGCACAATCGGTGCAAAAAACAGATCCTCCATCTGCACGTCCGATTCCACATGATCGAGCTGCATTCCGCTTCGAACGGTCAGGTTGCCTGCAGCATACCAGTGCAAATCCCAACTCGCCAGCAGATGATGAATGTTGTTACCATCCATTCTCATATTGCCATCCAGTGTTTGGGCCTGAAGCTGATAAAAAATATCCTCCTCCGTACC
Organism: Bacteroidota bacterium; assembly: GCA_003045995.1. Classification (GTDB taxonomy): domain Bacteria; phylum Bacteroidota; class Rhodothermia; order Balneolales; family Balneolaceae; genus Sam29DG08-bin30. Next base: position 17,558 of record PZPG01000022.1, on the reverse strand, counting down.
GCTAGCCAGCGTTTGAATCTGGGTATTGTCCGCCATGCTGTAGGTGTGGCCAAACCGGTTCGAACTGTAGCCGGCTTTCATCGAAACATCCAACCGGTCAGAAACAATCCAGTCATATTGCAGACTGCTCACATCATTTCGCCAATTGTATTTGTCACTTGTGAACATGTAGCTTGGCGATCGAAGTGTTTCATCACGGGTGAGTAGGTCGGTCATCACTCCATTACTGCCCCGGTACAGGGAAAACCGAAGGGTACGAAAGGCATCAAACTGCCAGGAAGCAGCCGCATGAAAATCGGAATAGCTGGCATCCGAAAGCGCCTGAGACTGCTGAAACCGATTCACCCCGATCCGTTCGCCCATCAAAACCTGATAGGAAAAGCTATCCAGGACACTCCAGTCGTTGATCATATCCGAAATTCCATTCCCCCGATGCAGATCCCACGTTTTTGAGCGGTACCCAATCATAACACGAAACCGGTCATCCCGGAACGTGCCGGACTGATGCAAAACCGCATGTGTATGCAGAAAATCGGCGTAGGAGGAGAGGGTAGACTTGTTGCGATTTCCAAGATCGTGACCAAGCTTAATTTTTCCGGCAGTATAGCTACCCTCCGATGCTTTGAAACCAGCTTTCGCCATCGAAATATCCCCAATCGCCATAGAACTAAATGCTCCCATGACGGTACCCAGTGTGTACGGGTTGTATACCGGTATATCGTCCAGGAAAACGCGGTGTCCACCTCTCGGGCTTCCCTGAATGTGCACATCGCTGAGGCTGAGGCCGCTTTGGATCCCCCCGAATAGCTGAAGCTGTTGCAGCGGGCTTACTGAGTTTTGGCCTCCTTCCCACTTCTCGATGCTTTCAGATAAAGATTGTACGGGTTGATGGGAGACGCGGATCGGTTTGTGGTCAGTGACGATGACAGGCGCAGTTTGTACCGGTTTCGGATAGAGCTCGATGGTGCTGAAGATCTCCTGGTTCTTGCTCGACCGGATAATTTTGGTCCGGGTTTCATATCCGATGTGCGAGATAATGGCTGTTTGCGGACCTGGGGTCAGAACTGGGAATGAGAAGTGACCCGTTTTGGTAGTGATGGTTCCCCGGGTGTTGGGTGTCAGTGCACTTCCGCTGGTTTTAGTCGGTTCTGCACTGGCCAGAAGAATGGCAGCACCATACAGTGGTTCGCCTGTGACTGCATCGATAATTCTCCCGTGATAAGCAGTCTGTTTTTCCGATAGTTTCGCTGATTGAATGATTACATAGGTTCCGCTGGATAGTATGATAAAGTCGAGTGGATACCCTACCAGCATTTGCCGAAGAAGCTCTGTTGTCGAGTTTCCTTCAATTTTTTTGTGAATTACCATGCCTGCGGTCACCTCAGAATCAAAAAGCACATCCGATCCGGTCTCGCCTGATAGCAGTTTTAGTGCAGATGAGAGTGGCTCCTCCCGAAAAACAAACTGATATTTTGGGTTCTGCGCTGTGGAATAATTGGAGGAATAATTGGAAGAATGTAAAGATCGTGCAACCCCCTCTTCGGTCTGTATAAGCAATAAAGCCGGCACAAAAAAAGCGAACAGGATAACCAAAACAGTCCGCGAAATGTTGCAGATATGGATGTTCACAATGGGTAGGGTCTCAGTTTACACGTTTACAGATTGTACGTTCTCAGGTCAGCCCTATAATCTACGGATTTTTTGGTTGTGTCTCTGTCCGATCTATAATTTGGTATCCGCCAGAATGTGACACATAGTGTAAGGACTTAATCGTTGTGATATCCATGAGGATCCGCTCCAAATTAAGTGGTGCAGAGTAATATGCGGTTATTTCTCCTCCAAACCGGCCGGCTGCCTGCCGGGACCAGGAAATGGGTACATCAAACCGGCGCTCCAGTGTCTGCAAAACAGATGGAAGCGATTGTTCAAAGAAGGAGATCCCTGCCTCTCTCCATGCAAGTGCATGGTTGAAATTACCATCTATGGGGCCAGTGAATGTATTCTCATTCGGGCTCCATTGTCCGGCTTCGCCACCCTGAAGTTTCATACTTCTGTCTCCATTTTTCAGAAGTACGGTTCCCGAAATCACAGTGATTTCAAGGTTTTCAGTGTTTTCAGATTCATGAGACTCATGATCCGAGGTGGGTTCACTTTGCCATGAGCGCAGGTTGAAAACCGTTCCGAGTACCTCCGTGGTTACCTCTCCTGTTTGAATCCGGAAAGGCAGATCCTGTTTTGTAATCTCAAAATATCCTTCTCCGTTCATGGAGAGGGTACGATGGGTTTTTCCAAAAAGTCGTGAATAGTGGATCGTACTTCCACTGTTTAACTCAACAGTACTGCCATCCGGAAATGTATGAGTGATGGTTTCGCCGTACGGTACGTTTAGGGTAACCGGGGTGATGAAATATGCAGAACCGGCAATCAGAAGCAGCGCAGCCGCTACCAGCCAGGCAGTGAGGGAGGATTTTCTATTTTTAATGATGTGATGGATCGGGGTGTTGGATTGGGATTCGGTATGAAGCCGATTAAAAAGTTTCTCCACATCCTGATCGAACTCAACATCAGACAAGACTTGCTCATGTGGAATCTTTCCTGCAAGATCCCAAAGTTCTTGCGCTTTGGTATCCGTTGTAAGAAAATCTTCAAACCGCTCTGGGTTATTTGAGATCATATGTTTATTCATCACCAGCTACCTTATGGTTTCTTGTAGTCATCATGCATCTGTTTGATACTTTTCATTGCAGCAATCAGATGGTTGTTAACCGTTTTTTCCGAAATTCCCATGACAGTGGAAATTTCTCTGTGTGTCAATCCATCAAAGCGGGATAATTCAAAAGCCTCTTTTTGTCGCTCGGGCAAGTTGTCTATCCACTCTTTTAACAACTTCATTTTGTCCGCTTCTGAACTAGCATCCCCTGGGGAAGAAACTAGATCCGATCCGGCAAAAACAGCTGCTTCATCCACATCTATATTCTGCTCGTCCAGTGACTCAGTGAACCGGTGATCCCGCAAGTAGTTCAGAGCACGGTTTCGAACGGCCTGGTACATATACGAACGAACGCCCGTTTGTACCTGAATTTGATCCTTGTTTTGCCACACAGCAGCAAAAGTGTCTTGTACAAGATCTCTGGCTGTATGAACATCCCCCGAGAACCGGACAGCGTATGCAACCAACGCCGGATAGAGTTCCCGAAAAAGTTGCTCAACATCAAAATTGCCAAAGAGTTTCTCGTCCAAAGCAAATACCAGCAAGAGTTCAGGAAAAAATTGGATCTTGCCCCACTGGTAAAGGGGCAAGATCCATGGTATTGCAGATCCACCTAAACCTGCAAATACTTCGAAATATTACTTAATCAGCGTGAACTGACGAGTTTCAGAAAATGCACCGGCTGTGAGTCGGTAAAGGTACAGGCCACTCGCGAGTCCGCTTGCATCAAAGGTAACCTCGTATTGCCCAGCTTGACGTTCTCCGTTTACAAGAGTTGCGACATGTTGTCCTGTGATATTGAATACATCCAGTGTAACGGTGCTCTCCACAGGAAGCGCGAACTGAATCGTTGTCGTAGGGTTGAATGGATTCGGATAATTTTGACCCAGTGCAAACTCTGAGGGTAGTTCCTCGCGAACCTGATCTGCTGGGATTATCTGCATGGTTGTTGCATGTTCGGGAACCGCTACAACCTGCCCACTTTCAACCGTTTTTCGTTCAATCTGAACAGGACCATTATGAAAGGTGACAACTGCATCTCCATCATTTTCCAGACGAATGACTGCAGTGAGCGGTGCCCCCGTTTGTTGAAGGTCAATGTCAGCAACTTGTGAATCCGTGATCCATTGCTGTCCACTCAGGCGTGCGTCAAAACTGCCATTTGGTGGAAGTGGAGGTAGCATGAGTTGATACGGATGCAGGTCGGCTGGGAGCTCAGCGCCAAAATGGAGTGTCTGCAGAGTCTGATCTCCAGTCGAGAACTGGACATTGTGGTTCGCAGTGCTTTCTTTTTCATTTGCAGAAGACAAAGACGCAGGTGAATCCGCCATGACAGAAAGTGAAACCGTACCTGCAGCACTAGCAGCTACCCAATACCCCTGACCTGGCTCCAACTCCGTTGTGGTGTAGTAAGAGCCATCAAATCCGTAAAGGGTACCATTCAGAACGATGTTGTCGGGATCGGTAATCTCTCCCATGTAAGACACACTACCAATCATGTTCCAACCCTCCATCAGCGGAATATCTGCACTCATCATCAAGTCACCAGTCATCGGTACAGATCCGGCTTGATTGAATGCCATCCAGTATCCCATACCGCCTGTCATCTCCGTTGCTGCCGTGTAGGAACCGTCGAATCCGTACATGGACCCCTCTACTCCGTCTGGGAACATATCGTAGTAACTGTCGTAACCATCCATATTTACGTACATCGGCATACTGAGCATGTTCCAGCTGTCCATATAGCTGAACATCATGGTCATCTGGGTAGACTGAACGATTTTCAGGTTTTCCAGCCCAGGTACAGATGCATCTGCAAGACTGAAGCTACTATTCTGTCGCATATCCACATTGACAAATCCTTGACCAAATGCGTCTGTGAGCATAAAGTTGCCTTCTGCCGGTAAGTTTGCTGGATCCCAGGTTAGTACGATCGGATCATTTCCGGAACTTGCCACAAACTGAAGCTCCCACTCATTCATATCCGCCACGGTTGGTATAAAGGAAGTAAAGTAGCTTACTCCATTCGTTACCAGACGAGCATCGAAGGCTCCGTCGGGAGGAGGAGGAGGTGCAAGAAGATCGTAATCTGCATCATAATCCAGGGTTGCATCTGCAGCAGTACCGATGATCAGCGGGATATCGTTGCCCGCTTGATCTTCAACCAGAATGGTAAGGGCAAAGTCATTGTCTGGCTCGACCGGACCATCTGTGACAGTTAACTCAAATGGAATAACGAGCACAGGGTTTTCTTCACTGCTCACGATTAGAAGTAGATTGGAGTTGTATACTCCTGCTTCTAATCCGGTTGCGTCTAGACCGGCCGTAACCGTCACACTGTCCCCTCCATCCAAAAATCCGACGGGGGGATTGATGCTGCTAATAAAAGATTCAGGTGGGGATGGTGGATTTGTGCCGCCGTCTCCATTCTCCGTGAGGTCAAGAAGCTGGAGTTCACCGGACCATACGCCATGTCCACCATTCCAGCCATGACCGATCCATACATAGATTTCTTCAAAAAGAAATTCCGATGTTAGTTCCAGATACTCATCAACTCTGGCCCCAACTTGTCCGCTACTTCCGGTCGACCATGAACAGTGAGCTTCCGGAGAACCAATTGTGACCGTTCCGCCGACCTGCAGGATGATTGACTCCTCGGTGAGCTCTGTGCCAGATGTGCTGAAAAGAAGCGTCAGGTCGTTGGCCCAGGTTTGGCCGGTCGATTCTACTATTTCAAAATCGGCTTCCACAGCACTAATTAGACCAGAGAATGAGGATTGACTGATGGGTACAAACTCCAGGGAATTCGCGAAAAAGTCATTGAAGGTGACTACATGGCCTTCGACATCTACTTCACCATTATCGCCTCCGTTCCAATCATCATCACCATCTCCGTCTCCTTCACCGGGTGTGTCGTCACCTCCACCATCACCATTGTCTCCGCCACCGCCATAAAATGGAGCTTCGATCGATCCATAAATAGACTCATAGCGGGCAAGAACTTCAAACTCATCTGGACTCGCCTGAGAGGAAACTTGATTTTGGAATAGACTGATGATGGAACGGTCTTCCATTGAAAAATAGCGTTCGAGATCGTAAACCTGAACAGCATCTGGAGCAATTTTTGTATAGGTATGTGTATTTCCGCCAAAAAGATCTCCGGCAAATTCCGGGAAGATGAAATTTAAAGAAGCATCGCCTGTGTTTTGAAGCTGAAACTCAACACTTCCTGCGGATCCGGCTTCCAGTTCTGCAATGACCGGAATCGGCGTGACTACTGCTTCCGCTGCACCAATCACCTCTGCAGAAAGTGGAACAGTAAGTTCCGCCATCATGGTGTCAGAGCTGGCAATCGTGAGTGTGCCGCTATAGGAACCAACCTCACTTCCATTAAAAAAGACTTTCATCAGTTCACTGCTAAAAGGCTCAATCAGAGTAGGGAAGTCTCCATTCGTAAATCCTGCTCCTTCGGTAGTCACGGACTCAATACTCAAATCACCATTTCCGTTATTTTGGATCTCCAAAAACCTAAATGTTGTCTGGTTGGATGATACATCCCCAAAATCGATAAAATCAGGATCAACAGAGATCGATACACCACCTGTCACATTCATTGTAACGGCCAGGGAAGTTTCCGGCATTTCCGGAACGTTGCTTTCAATGCTAACGGAAGATTCATAGGAGCCGGATACAAGATCGGAACTGTCAAAGGTGATTTGTACTTCTGTGCTTCCTCCAGCGGGAACGGTACCAAAGGAGGGAGATACAGAGGTGATGAAACTTGCTGCAGAATTCACGTTATCTAAGGTTATAGACCCACTCCAGGTTCCTGAGTTTCCGTATGCCCATCCATTGCCAAGGAAAAAGTACAGCTCTTCCACATCGAGTGGACTATTGAGATCAATGGAAGTTTGGACGGGTGTTCCAGGCTCACTGGTGTGGCCCATTCCCCAGTCATAGTAATTCTCTGGGTGAACAATGGTGGTTGTACCCCCAATCTGAAGCACGAATGTAGATTCATCAAACACTTCATCACTGGTAGTCACCAGCAATGTCAGATCGTTTGCCCATGTAGATCCCTCACTTTCATCCAGCACAAAATCTGCTGTTACCGTTTCCAATACTCCTGTGAAATCCCCGCTATTGACCTGATAGAATTCCAATCCACCGGCAGTGAGGTTTTCAAACTCAATTCTGTTTCCATTTGGCTCAAGTGAACCATCGTGGTCATCGTCGTCATAAAGGCCAGCTTGATTCGAAGAGTTCATTTCCAGGTATTGATCGATGACGGCAGACTGTGAAGCGTCTAACTCCTGTATCTCCCCGGCCAGGTATCTTCGAATCAACTCTCTCTCTGATCTTACCTGCATCATTGTAGCGGGATCTTTAACAGGCAGTATCACTTTAGAGCCTCTTAACATCTCCGTTGTAAGGATATCCTCATCATCAAAATAGGATGGAATCGAAAACTCAAGAGGTCCGTTACCACTGTTTACAATGGAAAAAACAGAGGTGCCAGTTGCGCCGCCAGGCAATGTAATTTCGATTGCATCCGGATCCAGTGAGATCGCTGGCGTTTCGGTTGCAGTACCCATCAAGAAGACCATCAATGACGTAGAATCGGCCATTTCAACGGTTAAGGTACCTTCATAGGCTCCAGCCATGTCTGGCGCAAAGGAAACAATGTATTCCAGAGATTCGCCGGGTGCTAAAAAGTAGTTTCCGGACTCTCCGTTAAAATCTTCCAATGAGAACATCTCACCAGCCAGTGTTACATTCGTTACCTCTGCAATGGCGGTTCCAATATTTGTGATGAGCAGATCTCTCTCAGACACTTGACCCTCAAAGAGAGATCCGAAATCCAACTCATCATCAGAAGCAACCAGAACGGCTTCACCACCCGCGGTTTGCATCAAAAACTCCAGCTCAATTTCTGGATTATTCAGATCATTGCTGACGAGATCCGTTTCTGTTACGTAAACTCCATCAACCACATCGGAAGCATCAAATACGATTTCGAGATCTGTGCTTTCTCCCGGTGCCAGAGATCCTGATGATGGTGTCACAGAGCTAATGAAGGAAGTCTGTGTGTCGGCTCCCACCAGGGTGATTTGTCCGTCCCAGGTTGCTTCCGGTCCGGAAAACCATCCGTTCCCAATAAAGACTTCTAACCCATCCAGTTCTAAAGCTTCGTTCAAAACAACAGGCGATGTAACCGAAGTCCCAGGCTGAGGAGAGTCCCCCTCATGCCAACTGTAGAGATTTGGCCCGTGCCCTCCAAAACCACCAACTTGTAGTTCAATCTCATACTCTTCGTCCTCTACACTTACAAAGTAGATGGCAAAATCGCTTGCCCATGAAGCAACACCACCGCTGACAAGCATAAAATCGGGATCTACTACTTCCAACATACCCGTAAAGCCTTCACCGGTTACATTGAAAACTTCACCTCCTTGTGCTACTAGATTTTCAAATTCAATAACTTCTCCTTCACTTTCGGCAAGGGATGCTCCTGCATGAATGCCAAAGCTGTTGCCATTGCGAACCATGGACTGATATTGTTGTACAAGGCTTTCTGTGTTGGCATCCGGATTCGTGTTTTCACCCGAGATTACACTTCGAATTGCAAGTCCTTGCGCCGCATTAGGAAAATGGCCCTCGGCCGGCTCCCATATTCTGGCGAGTGGTGCGAGATCGCTGTTGGTCATCACTTTATCGTTTACAAATGCTGGCAAAGAAAAGTTGAGTGTGCCTTCACCAGAATTGGAAACCGTAATGGTTTTGGTCATCGTCTCCCCGATCTCCACTTCAGCGCTCACCTGTGTTGCACTAAGACTGATGACAGGTGCACCATCGGTGGTTGCAGTTACAACATTGGATATGCCGGACTCGGAGCCAAATGCATCACGCGCCTTAATGGCAAAGTAGTACATGGTCTGCGGACTTAATCCTTTCACATTTGCAGTCTCCTGAGTTCCTGCAGCGGATGGACGTCCAATGTCTGCCATCATGGCCTCATCAAAATTTTCACTTGTAATCTCTTCCGTGGAGTAAGCCAGGTCGTACTCAAAGGCCTGTCCTTCGTCACCGGAACTTCCGGGTGCTGTCCATGTTAGTGTCACACCATTTTGAGACGCAGATCCTGCCACTGCAAGATCCGTAATATCGGAGGGAGGAATCCCATCGTCTTCTTGAAGAGAAAGCCCGGCGTTAATTCGTGTACCAAGCATTCCTTCAAACCCGGGGTTCAAGGCATCAATGTTATCACCTGTTATTATCATTTGTTCTGTAAGTGCTTCTGCACTTATTCCGGGTGTGTATGATGCGATGAGTGCTGCGAGCCCGGACACATGGGGAGCTGCCATGGAAGTACCGGAAAATACAGAATAGGTTTCGTTTGGTGTGGTACTTAGAACGGCTGATCCAGGGGCAGAAAGATCGATCCATGTACCATATTCCGAAAATCCGGAGCGCTTGTCGTTGTGATCTGTAGAAGCTACAGCAATCACATCATCATTCGATGCAATTGGTTCACTAGGGTAATTCGAACCATAGTTACCTGCAGCAAAAACAACAACACCACCTTCAACAGGGCCCGAAGCAGAACCATCTGCCCCAATCCCTGCAAACTCTTCGAAATAATCAATCGCATCGTTCAACGCCTGGGAGTAACCACCTCCACCCCAGCTGTTGCTGGCGATGACTGCACCGTTGTCTGCACCATACACAAAGGCTTCCGCAAACCCTCCGGCCGTATTATTTCCACCGGCGAATGTTTTTGCAACCATAATTTTCACACCAGCGCCAGCATCATTTCCACCGGCTACTCCGGCAACACCAACACCATTACCACTTCTCGCGGCAATGGTCCCAGATGTGTGGCTTCCGTGTCCGTCAACATCATTGATAATTGCGTTGTTGAAAACAAAATTCCATCCATGAACGTCACCATCATATCCGTTTTCAGGCCCTGAATTGGGATTTACCCACAAACTTTCTGCCAAATCGGGATGATCTGTATCAATCCCTGTGTCTAGCACAATTACGACCACATCATTACTTCCGGTCTCTTTATTCCAGGCTGCAAAAAGATTGATGTCAGCTCCTGGCATACCCCCTGTCTGACCGGTATTGTTATAGTGCCACTGCTCAAGGAGCATCGGGTCGTTACTGCTGGCCAGCTCAATCAACTCTTCGGTAACATCTCTGCGTTCGGAAGTGTCTACCAATGAGTGCTTTGCCTCTCTCTCTGCAATGGATACGACCGTTGTTTTTTGCAGCTCAGAAACTAGCGCCATAGACTCACCAGCATCCTTAGATGCGATCGAAACGCGGTACCAGCGATCCAAACCCGCCTGCTGATGACGCCCTGCAAATCGCGGATCGGTTCGGAAAAGCGGCTCGATAGTATGTACTCCAAAATCGGCGCTCAGTTTATCCAACTCGGCGATCCCGGTAAGCTGAACAGCACCGGATTTTTGAAGATTCAAAGATTGTTTGCCTTCTGGGGTCAACTGAACCAGTACGACGCCATCGACATACTCACCGATAGTAGAGGATTGTGCGTAGGCAGCCCCTGGCAACACGGAGGATGACATCATGAAAAGCAACAAGGCAGTAAAAAGAGAGAAAATAAATGACTTCATAAAGGATGGGTGATTAATGAATGGTGGGTAGTAAGATCTATTTATAGTAAGATGTATCTATATAAAGAACTGTCCGTGAAAAAACAGCCCTATAAAAACATCAAAAAGGCGGTTCACTCTAAAGAAACTCCTGAAGATAAGAATACTCTTCAAGATGGAGTTTATTCTCAGAACAAACACATCAACAAGACACACAAAAAAACTTGTATACCTAGTCGTGTGAAAAACAAAATGAACTGCTCAATCATTCTTCAAACCAATCATTCTTCAAAATTCATCAAGAAACCAAGAAGCAAGAACCTTACAACTGCACCGTTTATTGGTTACCTTTCTGTAGTTGCACAAGTTTGTGACACAAGTTTGCGACAATTGTTGGCAGATAGCATTCACAGCAAGCATCTGTGACAATAGTTGGTAGCAAGCATTGGTAGCAAGCATTGGTGGCAAGTTTTGGTGGCAAGTTTTGGCGGCAAGCTTGAACAGCAACCATCTACAGCATCCATCGTCTCCAATTCCACACGTAAGATCCATGCGCACCAAAACGGCATCAGCATCACCCCCTCCCTCCTCAACGGATACCGAACACAAAAAATCCAGAAAAAGCCAGTTCCCGGTCACAGGCATCACCTGCGCCGGATGTGCAGCCAGCGTAGAATCCGCACTCTCCAAAACCGAAGGCGTTCGCTCCGCCGAAGTCAACTTTGCCAGCAAGACGGTTCAGGTCGAATACGACGAAGTGCTAACCCCATCAACCCTTCAAAAAGCCGTGCAAAATGCTGGCTACGATCTCATCATTCCGGACGAAACCGTTACGGATCCGGATAAAGCGGCAGACGTCATGCAAGAGAGCGAAGACGGCAACGCACGCGATCGCCAACACCTCGCAGAAATCCAAAAACGAACCCTGCTGGCTGCGATCTTCACCCTTCCGGTCTTCATCAGCGGTATGTTCTATATGGATTGGGAGCTGGGACGCTGGCTCTCGATGGGCTTATCGGCGCCCGTACTCTTCTGGTTTGGCCGCGACTTTTTCCGAAACGCGTGGAAGCAAGCCCGCCACAAACGCGCCAACATGGATTCGCTCGTGGCCCTCAGCACCGGAATCGCCTACCTGTTCAGCGTTTTCAACACCCTCAACCCCGAATTCTGGACGGCAAGGGGCCTCGAACCACACGTCTACTACGAAGCGGCGACCGTCATCATCACGTTTATACTGCTTGGGCGGCTGCTGGAAGAACGCGCCAAATCCAAAACCTCCTTTGCCATCCGAAAATTAATGGGGTTGCAGCCTAAAACAGTGCGGGTGGTGGATTGGGAGATGGATTGGGAGGTGGATTGGCCAGTGGATTGGGAGCAGTTGGATCGGGAGCAGTTGGATCGGGCAAGTTTGGGCGACCTTATAAATAACAACTTGAAATATAAAGACCTGGCGATTGGTTCGGTTGTACCGGGAATGGTTATTCTGGTTCGTCCAGGGGAGCGAATTGCACTAGACGGAATCGTCATCCAGGGAGAGTCCTTCGTGGATGAAAGTTCGATCACAGGAGAGCCGATGCCGGCGCAAAAGACAGCGGGCAGCAAGGTATTCGCAGGCACGGTGAACCAAAAAGGGAGTTTTCTGTTTCGCGCGGAAAGCACCGGAAACGAAACCGTACTTGCACAGATGATTCGCATGGTTCGGGAAGCGCAGGGCAGCAAAGCACCCGTGCAACGGCTCGTCGACAAAGTAGCTGCGGTATTTGTACCCATTGTGATGGGGATCGCTCTGCTCACTTTTGTGGTCTGGAATTTTGCACCGGTTCCGGAACCCTTCACAAAGGCACTTCTCACGGCGGTAAGTGTGTTGGTGATTGCATGTCCTTGCGCGCTGGGCCTTGCAACGCCAACGGCAATCATGGTCGGCATCGGCCTCGGCGCCGAAAAGCACATTTTTATCCGGGACGCGGAGAGCCTGGAACTGGCACACAAGGTGGACACACTTATTTTGGACAAAACAGGAACCATCACGGAGGGGAAACCGGGAGTTGCAGATCTGTATTGGGTGGATGAGGAGAAAGCCGGGGGTGATAAGTTTGCCGCTACGGAGGAGTCGTCCGAAAGGGATGTATGGGGTCTCAAATCCCCGAAAGCCGGCATCCTGCTGGCACTGGAACAGATGTCGGAACACCCCGTCGGTGAGGCCATAGCGGAAGCACTCACCAGCAAGGGGGTGGTGCCGCACGGGATTCGCCACTTCGAAAGTGTAACCGGCAGGGGAGTGGCTGCGACTGCGGACAGCGGCCGGCGGGTGTTTGCCGGGAATCGGCGGATGGTCGAGGAGATGGGGCTGGCGGTGCCGGAATCGCTAGCAAAGCGGGCCGATGCGTGGCAGGAGAAGGCACGGACCGTGATCTACACAGGTGATGAACAACACATCTGGGGCATCATCGCAGTCAGCGACCCCATCAAACCATCCTCCCAAGCGGCCATCCAAAAACTCACTCGGCAAGGCATCGAAATCCACATGCTCACCGGAGACAACCGCCAAACAGCCGAAGCAGTCGCAAAGGAGGTCGGCATCCAACATACACACGGCGAAATGCTCCCCTCCGACAAGGCAAACTACATCCGGCAGCTTCAATCAAAAGGCCGCATCGTTGCGATGGCTGGCGACGGAATCAACGACTCCCAAGCCCTTGCCCAGGCAGACGTAGGAATCGCCATGGGGCACGGAGCCGACATCGCCATGGACGTCGCAAAAATGACCCTAACCCGATCCGATCTGGCCGACATCCCGACCGCGCTGAAACTCTCCGACGCAACAGTATCCGGCGTTCGGCAAAACCTATTCTGGGCATTCATTTATAATGTCATCGGAATTCCACTCGCGGCGGGCCTTCTCTACCCGGTAAACGGATTCCTACTCGACCCCATGATCGCCGGCGGTGCCATGGCCTTCAGTTCCGTTTCCGTCGTCCTCAACAGCCTCCGCTTACGTTACAAAAAGCTTGGGTAATCGGTTGATGGGCAGGTTGATGAACAGGTTGATGAACGGGTTGATGGGACTCGCATTCGGCGCTCAGGAACATGGGGTTTCGGGTTGATGGGTATAGCATCCGGCGCTCTGGAAGCAACGCTGCCCACACATCAATCCACAGGAAAATTTTGTATCTTACACTGTTTGCAAAATCCCGAAATTGTACGGGTTAAAAGGGTCTGCAATAGGACTCATCACACGAGATCATAACATACATTCAAGGATTCATCCAAGGATCTACCAAAGGAGACATCCAAGGATTTATCCAAGGATCTACCAAAGGGGACATCAAAGCATTCCATAAAAAATTCATCCAAGGATTCACCAAAGGGTCCCACTAAAGCATTCAACAAAAGATTTGTCCAAGGAGACACGAAGTAAGACAACAATCAAGTAAGACAACAATCAAGCAAGACACCAACATGGATTACGAAGTCAAAGACATAAAAACAGATATCATCGATGCCAGCAATCAGGTACCGGTTGTGATCGATTTTTGGGCAGAGTGGTGTGGCCCTTGCCGAACCCTCGGACCGGTTATCGAAAAACTAGCAGGGGAGGCAAAAGGTCGTTGGAAACTGGTGAAAGTCAACGTCGATCACCCGGAAAACCAGCATCTTGCCCAACAATTTCAGATCCGCGGGATTCCTGCGGTGCGAATGATCTATCAGGGTAAATTGCTGGGCGAGTTCAGTGGAGCGCTGCCCGAGTCGGAAATCAAAAAGTGGCTGGCAAACCATCTGCCCGAAGCACCGGAGCCAGAAGAGGGGCCAGAGGAGCTTTTGGAGCTTGCGATGAAGCAGGGAGATCGAACGGCGGCGCTTGAAATGGCAAAACGGATCCATAATGAGGAGCCTGGAAAGGATGAGCATCACGTACGATTGGCGCTTCTGCTGTTGCCAGTCGGCATGGAAGACGCATCTCGGTTGATGGCGTCCTTACATCAACCCGAAAAATTTGAGATGGAACGAAACGTCTTGGCAACGGTGGAACATTTGAAGCAGATTGCGGGAGGGGAGGTGAACTTGCCGGACACGCCGGGCGCGAAGTTGTACAGAGAAGGGGCGATGAGTTTTTTCGAGGAGCATTTCGAGGAGGCAGCCGATCGTTGGATTCAGGTGCTGATGACCGATCGTTCGCTGGATGATGACGGCGCACGGAAGGCTTGCACCGCGCTGTTTACGCTCCTTGGGGATCATCACCCGGTAACGGACGCATTTCGAAGACGATTTTCCATGGCGTTGTATGCGTAACTCTGTATATGTAATTCTGTATGCATGATTCTCTATGCGTAAGTCTGGCGCCTGAGTAATTGGCTACATTTTACCCAACTACCTAACCATTCAATTACCTAACCAACCAACGATCTGTGAGGTTTTCAATGACTAAGAGGTTTGCAATGACGAACGTGAGAACCCGGAATGCCTTGTGGCTTATTGTGGCACTTCTGCTAATCACATCAACCCGAACCACGTTTGCACAGGTTGATGGGAACGTGCTAGGGCAAAACCAAACCCAGGAGCAGGCCAAAACCCAATACCAGCAAACGCCGCAACCCGATCCCTGGGAAGCCGAAATGCAGGCATTTGAAGAGCTCGATCGCACCGAAATCTACCCACCCGAATCGATTTTATTTACCGGCAGCTCCAGTATCCGCCTCTGGGATACACTCGAAGAGGACATGGCGCCCTACTCCGTGATCCAGCGTGGGTTTGGCGGTTCCAAAATCACCGACGTAAACCGGCTCGCCGACCGCTACATCGCTCATCACACCTTCCAGGCGGTCGTTCTGTTTGTAGCCAATGATATTTCCGGGTCTGAAGAGGACAAAACCCCCGAAGAAGTGCGCGACCGGTTCGACGAGTTTATCGATATCATCCGTTCCTACAATGCGGATGCGCCGATTTTCCTGATGGCCATCACGCCGACGGGGAGTCGGTGGCACGTTTGGGATCGGACGCGGGCGGCAAACCATTATTTCGCAGCGCTGGCCGATACGCACGACGGGGTGATTTTCATCCCAACGGAAGATCTGTTTTTGGGGGAGGATGGGCTGCCGATGGATCATCTTTTTGTGAGTGACCGGTTGCATTTATCGCCGGCGGGATATGCCAAGTGGACGTTGCGTGTGCGGTCGTACCTGGAGCCGGTGCTTGGCGGGTGGGAGTGAGTGCGAGAACCTGGCAGTGAGCACGAGAACCGGGAAGCGCGAAAACCTACAGAGACCGCGAGGCTGCTGCAGTACGAACAAGAACCTGGGCGTAACTCGGAGTACCCCGAAGACGATGCCAGAAAATAGACCTGCTCGATGATCGACAAACAACGTATTTACGAGATCCTTTCGCAGATTCCACGTGGCCGGGTCACCACCTATAAAGAGGTCGCCCGACTGGCAGGAACCCGCGGATATCAGGCAGTCGGGCAGATCATTTCCGCCAATCCAAATGCGCCCGAAGTCCCCTGCCACCGGGTTGTACGCTCCGACGGCAGCCTTGGAGGATATGCCGAAAGCGCCGGCGGGATCCCCAGAAAAATCGAATTACTCACGTTAGAAGGGGTTCGGGTTGATGCGGGAAAAATTGCGGACTTTGAGCGCGTCCGTTGGCATGCGGGGTGAGAAAAGTAAACTGGGTGCGAAAAGCAAGCCAGGTGCGAAAAGTAAGTCGAGAGAGAATAGTAAGCCGGGTGATCCATGAGCTGCTCTGGCAATTCCTACTCGGGCTTTGAATTAGAGCACCCAAACTTGATGGAATCCGAATCGGATGGACCCCACAACGCTACATCACCGAAATCACCAGATCGCTACTTCCTGCAACCCCTCTGAATCCGCCGCCGCACGGAACATCGAGCCCGTATTGGTTTTCATCGAAACAGCACCTGTTCGATCCACGGCAATAAACCCGGCATCGCCTGGCTCCAGCACCTCATCCACCAGATAATCCATGGATTCCTGCAGCGAAGCACCGGTAAACCGATAGTGGCTTGCCAGCGTGTGAGCCGACACATGGAGCATAATTTTCTCCCCCCATCCCGTGGCTGAAACCGCAACATCCTTGTTGGCATACGTTCCTGATCCAATAATCGGTACATCCCCAACCCGCCCGTACCGCTTATTCGTCATGCCGCCAGTAGAGGTCGCCGATGCGAGCCGCCCCTCACGATCCTTCGCCACTGCTCCAACCGTTCCATATTTCCACCCTCGGAGGGACTCATTCGAACTTTCTTGTGAATCGTGGTTTGCATCCGGTTCGGCACCGGATTCGGCCTCGGCACCAGAACCACCTTTCTCATCAGAATCATCCCCGGGGCTTGAATCCCGCTCCGCTTCCTGCACCCGCCGCAACGCCTCAAACCGCGACTCCGTATAAAAATAGGACGGATCCACCCGCTCCACATCGGTCCCATCAGCAAACGCCTCTGCCCCGTCACCCGAAAAGAAAACATGCCTCGAATCGGTCATCACCCGCCGAGCCAGCGTCACTGGATTCTTCACGGTCGTTACCCCGGTCACCGCTCCTGCCTGCATCGTGTGCCCGTCCATAATCGCTGCATCCAGTTCATTCCGTCCCTCCGCCGTAAAAACGGCCCCTTTTCCGGCATTAAAAAGTTCGTGATTCTCCAAAAAACGCACGGTCGCCTCCACTGCATCCAGCGACGATCCGCCTTCTTCAAGAATCCCCGAGCCAATCGCAAGCGCCTCCTGCAATGCCTCTTCGTAGGCAACCCGTCGAGCCTCTGGCATATCGGGAGACACATAACCGGCGCCACCATGCAGCGCAATCGCCCACTCTTTGGGTGTGCCGGACTTGAGTACATCAGACTGGGACACATCCTCATGATCGGCATTTGAAACCCGAGGCGAAAGGATCATCAAGAACAGCATCAAAAACAGGAGAGATGGGGATGACGTGAGAATGGATTCAGAGTGCAGTGGTTTCATGGGACTATGTCTAGCATTGATCGTTGATCGGTAATGAGAAAAATTCGGGTTGATGGGATTCAGGGTTGATCAGTTTCCGGGTGGATAAAAGGATCACATCAAACATACAAAATTACGTGGGCATGATTCAAAAGTATGATTCAATGAATCCGAGAGTAGGACTACAAATCAGGGGCCGAGGAAAGACAACATCAACAGATGACAAAGTAAAACACAAATATCGAGGAGAAAAAAAAGCCCCACTGC
>PZPG01000075.1:4351-8990 GCA_003045995.1 Bacteroidota bacterium | reverse complement strand
GAGTTGATGCGAGAGCCACCCCGGCCCGGTTCTAACACCCGGGCATCCGGGGAGTTTGGGGTCGCTGGATCACAGGATCACAAGGGAGCAGGAGGAAAGATGACTCAGAAATCACTAGGTAGAACACATTCTGGACACATCACCCCTGCACTGCACTGTACACTGCAGCCTACAATCCATACTGCAATCAAGCCGCGCTCGACCCTGCCGTGCTCGATCCTACCACACCTACCCTACCACACCTACTCTACCGAACCTACCCTGTCGCGCCTACCCCATCTCTCTCGCCTCGCTCGGCTCGGGTAATCGCCACCGAAATCAACATCGCAGCGAGCGTAGTCCACAGGGCGATCTCTAAAATCTGCAGCATCGAAAACATCTCATCGAGCATCCATCCCACAATCACCGGACTCATCGCGGTGCTCAGCACCATCAACGTGCCAAACAGGCTCTGTACCGTGCCAATTACCCGCGTCCCGTACAACTCTGCCCAAAGTGCGGACTTTACAGTACTGCCGAGCCCAAATGTGGCTCCTATCAACCCGAGATAAAGGTATGCAGAAAGATCGCCTGGAAGGTACAATGCCGCTGCGAGCCCGCCGAAAATGGGCATCAGGTACACAGGAAAGAGGGATTGGGCGGAAAACCGGTCGATGATGGGGCCGGAAAGGAGCGCAAAGGCAATTCGGGTGAAGGCGAAAAAGATAAACGCCGTGGCGATAAGTGATGCCGACCATCCAAGACTTTCCGCGGCGGCCACTTGATAGAGAAACAGGCCGGTTCCCCAGAAGGGAGGAATTAAGATCGCGGGCAGAACATAATAGGTGCGCCGGTCTCGAAGTACTTTGGCATAGCTGGATCGCATGGTGGGGCGACGCATTTTTGTGTTGGGTACGTCATCCTTATTGATATTGCTCTCGCTCTCCTGGCTCTCAATCACCTCGCTCTCATCATCGCCCAACAACGGATCCGCCGTCTCCCGCCGTGTTAAAAACGAAAGCACCGGGAAAAATAGAAACAGAATCATCGCCGAGAACAACACCCACGAAACGCGCCAAGAAACCACCGCCAAAAGCGCCGTAATGAGTGTGGGGAAGATCGCCTCCCCCAGTGGAAACCCAATCGATGAGATGCTGAGTGCCTTCCCCCGCTCGCGCACGAAAAACCGTGCCATCGACGAAGACGCCGCATGCGAGCTGAGCGCCTGCCCAAAGAGCCGCAGCAACACCAACCCAACAAACAGCATGGCTAAGTGCCACGACAAGCTTATCGTCACCGCCGCCACAAACAGTCCGGACGCCACAAAGATCGTGTAGTTTCGTAGAGGCACGCGGTCGATGAGCTGTCCCACCCACGGGAAAATCACCGCTCCTAAGATTGTCGCGCCCGAGTAGATCGACCCAAACGACGCATTGCTGAGTTCAAACGCAATCAAAAACGAGGGCACGAATAGCGAGAGAAAAAACGTTTGCCCGAAACTCGAAAACAGCGCGAACGTCACGCCGAACGAAAGCCGGCGCTTCTCCTGCTTCAAAAATGCGATGGTTTTCAAAAAGGGCCTACTTCTTCTGCTGCATTGGGTTTACGGTTACCTCACCAATCGAAACATGATGAGGCCGCGTAATCATAAAGAGCGCGATGTCCGCTACATCTTCCGGCAAAAGCGCATATGGCGGTTTCAAATCCCCTAGTGAACGTCCGCCAAAATAGGAGTCCGTGAGGCCCGGGTTCAGTAGTAACACCCGAACGTCGAAGGGCTGAAGCTCCATCGACAGTGATGTTGTCAGCCCCGCCACCGCATGCTTGGTCGCCGAATAGAGTGCCATGTTCGGCATCGGTCGCCGCCCGATATCCGACGCAACATTCACCACCGTTGCAACCGAGGAGCGTTTCAAATCCGGCAACGCAAGTTTCGTGAGTTCCGCAATCGCCGTCACATTCAGATCCACCATGCGCTGGTTTTCCGCTGTCGAATACTCATCAAACGGCTTGTAAAACCCGATCCCGGCATTGTTGATCAGCATATCCACCGGCCCGTGTTCCCCGCGAACCATATCCAGCGCAGCACCCAACCCCTCCAAATCCGTCAAATCCACCGCGTGTCCAATCATTCCGCGACCTGCACGCTCCGTCATGGCCGTCAAATCCGCCTCGTTTCGCGCCATCAGCGACACTTTCGCTCCTTCGCGATGCAACAACTCCGCAAGCGATTTGCCAATTCCACGGGACGCGCCCGTTACCACAATGTGAAGGTCTTTCAAGTCAATTCGATTCATAGCGTACAGGATTTATGTGTTCATGGTTTCAGGATTTGCGATAGGAAGATACCAATCTTTCGGAAATCTTTCGGGAGAAGGAATTCGTCGGAATGCAGCCATTCAATGAACGAATCAGAAGATCAAATCATTTTTACAGTACGTTCCAACCGCATCAAACTCACCAAAACCGAACAACCAGTCAACCATTTCGCTATGCATTCTCCAAATTTGAGACGTTTCATCTGCCTGATGCCGATCCTCCTGTTGATGCCGATCCTCCTGCTGCAATCCCTGCTACCCGCTTCGGCCGGGGCGCAGGTAACCAGGGCGGGGCAGGTGAAAGGACAAGGGCAATCGGGGCAGGTGCAATCCACCCACCCACAATCCGACCCATCCCCCATCGACTACGAAACCCAGGTGCAAACCATCCTCAATCAACGATGCGCAGGATGCCACAACAACAACGGCCTGTCCGGCGTACGCCTCATAAACTATAACGCCGTGATGGCAAGCCAGGGCAGCCAGTACGGACGTCTCATCATCGAACCCGGCGAACCCGACCAAAGCCCGCTCTACGACAAAATCAATCCGAACCCCGACAAAGGCAATCAAATGCCAAGCGCAAGCAACCCACTCACCGCCGAACAGATCGAAACCATCCGCCAGTGGATCGACGAAGGAGCCCTGCCGGAACCCTCCCCAACCTCCATTGCTACCCAACAAGAACTCCCAAACCGCACACAACTCGGGCAAAACTTTCCAAACCCCTTCAACCCTGCAACCGTCATTCCATTTTCACTCCAAAGCACCGCTCGCGTTCAACTCGCAATTTTCGACATCCACGGCCGCCACCTACAGACCCTCGAAGCCGGCACAAAACCCGCCGGACAGCACGAAACTCCACTCACCATGGCACAATATCCGTCCGGCTTATACCTTTATCGCCTCGACGTTCAGCCCCTGGATGGAAGCACGGGAACCCAGCAAACCCGCCCCATGATCCTTGTCAAATAACCCGAACCCCGCAATAACCCGAACCCTTACAACGTTCGCGCAATGATGCCTTCCAATTACTCTCTTTCCATTCTTTTTTTATTCGGGTTGATGGGATTGCTTTTTGGGTGCACGCCAGCGGATGGTCCGCACTCCGGCGCCTTGGATTCCGGCACTTCGGCAACCGAGAGCTCGACACCCGGCGCCTCATCAACCCTCACCCTGCCATCCAACGGATATTCATACGACCTGCAAGGCCATCGCGGAGCGCGGGGCCTGATGCCGGAAAACACCATCCCCGGGTTTATCAAAGCACTTGATCTCGGAGTCACTACGCTGGAGATGGATCTGGTCGTGACGGCAGATTCCATGTTGGTGGTGTCGCACGAACCCTGGTTTCATGAAGCGTTTTCAACCGACCCCGAAGGCCGACCGGTCACGAACGAAACGGCTCAAACCTTCAACATCTACAAAATGACCGCCGCCGAAGTGGCACAGTTTGATGTTGGATTACGACAAAACCCTGCATATCCCGAACAGCAAACCATGGCGGTACAAAAGCCATTGTTGAAGGATGTGATTCTGGCAGCGGAAACATACGCGCGATCGAATCGGCTTCCGCCACCGCGATACAACTTGGAAACGAAAAGTCGTCCGGAGTGGATTGGGGAGTTCATTCCCGATCCGCAAACATTTGCACAACTCGTGGAGGAGATCATCAACCAGTTTCAGTTGCAAGATCGTGCGACGGTTCAATCGTTTGATCCTGCAACATTGATGGCTCTCCGGCAAATCAATCCGGAAATCCGGCAATCGATGCTTGTGTTTCGGGAGGATCCTGTACAAGCTGTCGTCGCATACCTTGGGTACACACCGGACGTCTGGAGCCCGTCGGCAGCACTGGTCACACCGGACCTGGTTGAACAAGTGCACGCATTGGGAATGCAGATCATCCCATGGACCGTGAGTGACCCGACCGAAATGAACCGCCTGCTGGATCTGGGTGTGGACGGAATTATCACCGATTATCCCAACCTTGCGCCTGTTCGATGATTACAGGAGTGAGTCCCATCAACCCGAATAATAACCATGGCCGGATGCGAGTCCCATCAACCCGAATAAAAAAACGTGTGTATCGATGCCCACTGTAAATTCTATACCGAAGGATATTCATACACCGAAGGATATTGATTGTGTTGCGCTATCGGGGCTGCTGTTGCAGCAGTTGCAGTTGTCGTTGCAGCAGGTGCGCCAGGTGAATACGAAAGATGGGGTGGATGCGAAAGATGGGGCGGAAGCGAGCGATCCTTTTGAGGCAATCCAGCGTCTGAGCACCGCCGACCTTGCACAGTGCCTCACGACGGATCAGGCCCGGAAAACGTTTTGGA
>PZPG01000075.1:3722-4341 GCA_003045995.1 Bacteroidota bacterium | reverse complement strand
ACCGCCGACCTTGCACAGTGCCTCACGACGGATCAGGCCCGGAAAACGTTTTGGATCAACCTGTACAATGCATTATATCAGATGTTGCGGTATCAGATGCTGCGTCGCGATCGAAACGCACCCAGGAAAGGGATTTTTACCATGCCGGCGATCGAATTAGCCGACGTCACTTTGTCGCTGGATGATATCGAGCATACCCTGCTGCGTGGCCATCGGCATAAGTATTCGCTCGGTTATCTGCCCGGGTTTCCGCTTGCACCGGCTGTGCTTCGCCCACTCATGATTCGCAAACCCGACTATCGCATCCATTTTGCGTTAAATTGCGGAGCCCGGAGTTGCCCGCCCATTGCGTTTTATCGTGCCGAATCGATCGAATCGCAGCTGGATCTCGCCACACTGTCGTTCATCGAGCAGGATACTGAGATCGACACACGGCGACGTGTTGTTCGCATCAGTCGCATTTATCTCTGGTTTTTGGCCGATTTTGGCGGGTTTCGAGGGATTCGGCGAATTCTTGGGCAGACCCTTGGGCAATCCTTCGATTCACTTCGCATCCGCTTCAAGACTTTCGACTGGACGGAGGAGCTGGAAAAGTGGAGCTGAGCGGCTGGGATTGAGC
>PZPG01000075.1:0-3712 GCA_003045995.1 Bacteroidota bacterium | reverse complement strand
TGAGCGGCTGGGATTGAGCAACTTGGACTGAGCGGATGGGTGTGGCAGGATGAACATGGCAGCATGAACATGGCGCCCAAAACACCCGGAAACCAACCACATTGATTTGAACCCTTTTTTGCATTATCATACTCGGCCGACTTTAGAACATATGCAATAACCATTTGTAAGAACCATTTGTAAAAACCGGCACCCATGCAACGCAAAACAACCCATTTCTCAACCATCCTGCCGACCATACTCCTCGTGGCAGCCATCCTTGCGTCCTGCTCCACCACCAACACCTTCAAGGAGACCGAAAAACTCATCATGGACTCCTGGCTCGGCAAAACCAAATCCGACCTCATCACCGCCTGGGGTAATCCGATCCGGGTCGAAGACTACGGAAACCAGGGCGAAATTCTGGTCTATGAATTCGAAGACAACGCCACGATGGATCGCTACCGGGTTCAGTACAATCAGCGAAGTTACCGCGTCCGGATGTTTTACGTAAACCCAAGCGGTATCATCTATGAATGGAAAACCGCAACCCGGGAGTTCGAAAAAGAGGCTCCTTACCCTTGAAAAACGCCCATTCATATCGTTTAGCAACCTGTTCCATTGAACAGCGTCGCGGGGGGAATCAACCATCACCATTCTCTATCGCCGCAGTCTGCTCACTTTTGCGTGCTTTTTCCAAGGCTTGTTTCGGGTTGATGGGACTCGCATTGCTGATCTGCGCGGGGTTCATGAACGGAACGCCCGGCACCGTCATTGCGAAGCCGGTGGTGGGAGCACTTGATATTGCATCGGGATTTGGCTCATTGGAACAAACCGGCCTTAACCTCGTTGCGTTCGATACAGCGAGCGGCACCGGAACCACCCCGATCATCAACACAGAAAGTACAAAAATTCAGTGGGGGCTGGATATTCTAGGCGATCCGTTCGGAGCCATCACCCTCGAAATGGATCCCGCCTACGACGGAGATGTCTATGTTACGCTGGTCAAACGGATGACGGAGATCGAGTCTCAACCGCGGCGAGCGATTCTGTATGTTCACGGGTTTGGAGATTATTTCTTCCAGACCGAGATGGCGGAGCGGTTCAACGAACAGGGATATGAATTTTACGCGGTCGATCTGCGTCGGTACGGGCGTTCATATCGCCCCTATCAAACCCTAGCCAATACCCGGGACCTTACCGAATATGATGCCGATCTGGATCGGGCCCTCGAAATTTTGCGGATGGAGGGTATGGAGTGGATCGCCATTGTAGGGCACTCGACCGGGGGGCTCACAACCTCACTGTATGCACAGCGAAAAGGGGAGGAGCTACAGGCCGATGCACTTATCCTCAACAGTCCGTTTTTTGGAATCGACTCCGGATTTGTAACCGATCAGATTGCGATTCCATATATCAGCTGGCGGGCGCGCTCGAACCCGGACAAACTTCTCGAGATGGATGGACCGCCGTCTGTCTACAACCGATCGATTCATGCCGGCGAGGAGGGGGAGTGGACGTTTAACCGCTCGTGGAAACCGGATGGAACACCCGTTACTTATGGATGGGTTCGGGCAATTCGGGATGGTCATAAGGCGGTTGAACGGGGGCTGGATCTGCCGGTTCCTGTGTTGGTGATGCATTCCGATTCGTCCAGAACGGATGGGGGTTGGGGGGATGATGTGTTTCGGAAGGATACGATTTTGGATGTGGGGCTGATCCGCGAACGGGCGGAGGCTGTGGAGGCGCCGATGGTGGAGGTGGTTGCTGTGGAGGATGGGATGCATGATTTGATTTTGTCGCCGGAGCCGGTTCGCACTACGGCCTATGAAACCATGTTTCAGTGGCTGGACCGGGTCGCGGCCCGATCCAGTTTTCGCATCAACCCGTCCCCTCTAAAACCGAACCGGCGACGATAATTTTCCCGCGTTCATCCTTTCTTTTCGACTCGGATTCACCATAACCGGATGATTAAACTTGGAGATATGAAATTCCGTATGTTTTCTATTCGTGTGCTCCTTATCCGCCTATTCACCGGGAGGGTCTTCACCTGGAACTTCTTCACCAGCAC
The DNA here is from genome assembly GCA_003045995.1 of Bacteroidota bacterium. Taxonomy (GTDB): domain Bacteria; phylum Bacteroidota; class Rhodothermia; order Balneolales; family Balneolaceae; genus Sam29DG08-bin30. Next base: position 1,662 of record PZPG01000075.1, on the reverse strand, counting down.
CCTTGGAGCAACTCATCAGACCACCCACCAGACCATCCATCAAGCCACTCATCAAACCACCCATCAATACGCCCTTGGAGCAACTCATCAGGCCACCCTTGGAGCAACCCATCAGACCATCTATCAAACCACACTTAAAGCAACCCTTCTCGCCACTCTTCTTGCCACCACTCTCCTCACCGGTTGCAACAACAACGCACCCACAGCCCCGGCACCGCCAACAGGCTCCGACGGGCACGTTTTTGCGGTCGAAACCGGCGACAGTCAGCTGCCCTACCTTGTGATTGACACTCGCGGAGAAGCCATTCTGTACGAACCCAAAATCGCAGCGGACCTGAAAATTTACGTCCAAAAAGAGCTCGTGCAAACTCAGCCCATCGGCATCGAATATCGCGGGAAAACCTCCTTTCGGCTATCTGACAAGAAGGGGTTTAACATCGAAACCTGGGACAACCAGGGCGAGGACACGGACGTTTCCCTGCTTGGACTACCCGAAGAGGAGGACTGGCGGCTTGTGGGACACGTCGTCAATCTCACCGAGAAATACACCTACGACGAGTCGCTGATCCACAACACCGTGGCCTACGAGATCGCCCGCCGCACCGGACGCTACGCCAGCCGGGTCGTGATGACGGAGGTGGAACTCAACGGGCGCTACCTCGGGGTGTATCAGTTCATGGAAAAACCCAAGCGTGATAAGCACCGCATCGACATCACCAAACTAGACGAAACCGACGCCAACATCACGGGCGGGTATATTTTTACGATCGACAAGGTGTCGCTGGGGGACGATGCCATCGGCCTGCCGCTCGAATACTTCTACAGCAACTGGGATGACGACGCCCGCTACACCATCGAAAACAGTTTCCGCAGCCGGTACGATATCTTCGCCGACACGCTTGCCTTCGAACCATTCCGCCCCCCGTATCACCCCGAACAATATCTGGAAACCTACTTTGTGTACGAAGAGCCCGACGCGTCCGACATCACCCCGAACCAAAAAACATACCTCGCCAACTACATCGACCAATTCGAATCGGCGCTGCGTTCGGACGATTTCGAGGCCGGCGAGCGCACCTATCGCGAATTCATCGACACGGCGAGTTTTGTGGATTACCTGCTCATCAACGAGCTCTGCCGCAATGTGGATGCGTTTCGGATCAGTACCTACCTGGTGAAGGACCGCGATCAGGCGCTGCAGATGGGGCCGGTGTGGGATTTCAACATCGGGTTTGCGCGGGGCGGGCGGATTCCGGCGGATGGCTGGGTGATCGACTACAATTCGTACGTGCAGCAGGATCCCTGGATGATGCCGTTCTGGTGGGATCGACTGATGGAGGATCCTCTTTTTCGGGGTGATGTACGGGCTCGGTGGCTCTCGCTGCGGGGTTCGGAGTGGAGTGATGCGGCGCTCGTGGAGCTTGTGGATGGGATTTTTGGCGAATTGCAGCGGAGTGGGGCGGTCGCGCGGAACGATGAGGCGTGGGACGACGGGATCGGCATGGATGCGGTGACGGCGACCGATGAGCTAAAAACCTTCCTGCTGGCGAGGGCGGCGTGGCTCGACAGCGAGGTGAGTGGGTTTTAACAAAAGAATCGATGGGAACTTAGAGAGGCGCCACCCGGAAAATTTTCTAAAAAATCGGGCATTAAGAACCTCGA
>PZPG01000074.1 GCA_003045995.1 Bacteroidota bacterium | reverse complement strand
GGAGGAGATGCCGGTGCGTTTGGCCCATTCCTGGACTTGCGGGATGAGCATGGCCACGATGGGGGTGTTGTTGAGGAAGGCGGAGAAGAAGCCGGCGGAGGCCATCATGCGGAAGATGACGGAGCGGATGCCGAGGTGGTCGCGGAAGATGGAGCGGTCGAGGAAGCGGAGGGCGCGGGTGCGACGGACGGCGGCTGCGATGATGAAGAGGGCGGCGACGGTGAAGACGGCGGTGTTGGCGAAGCCGGCGAAGGCTTGCTGGGGGGTGAGGACGCCGGTGATGAGCAGGACGATGAGCCCGGTGAGGAAGATGAAGTCGGGGCGGGCGGTGTTGCGGATGAGGGCGATGACGATCGCCGTGATGGTGAGGGCGGTGAGGATCAAGGGCGGCCTTGGTTGATGGCTTGGCGGATTTCGGTGTTGGAGAGCATATCTTGGTTATGTGCTCGGATGTGCTTCCTGATATATTGTGCTTGCTTTAGAATGTCGGCGGGAGTGGTTTGGATTTTCACAGGATCCCTTCCGGTGGCCGTGGCGTGCTCGAGGCAAGCTATGATCTCGGTGTTGACGCTGCGATTATTGGCTTTGGCTCGTTCTTCGATTTTACCGTACAGCTCGTGTGGTATATTTGAGATGGTTATCGATTTCATGGTGTGTTAGGTTCTCATGGGTTTTTCTTCGGCCTGGCCCGGTGTCTTGTTTTGCGTTGGTAGGCGCGGATTACGTCATCTGTGGTGCGAAACGGAGGTTCTTCGAAGAGATGGGCAAAGTCTTTGGTGGCGCCGAGGGCAAAGGCGATGAGAATAAGGTTTTTGAGGGAGATTTCGCCTTGTTGCTCGAATCGTTTGATGCTGCCAAGGCTGACGCCGGATCGTTCAACGAGTTGTTTCTGTGTGATGTTGTGCTGGATGCGCCGTTGTTTGGCTCGTTCGGCGATGCTTTGGGCGATTTCTGGTGGAGATTGAAGAAAAGTGTAGGGTGATTTCATCGGATGGGCGCTGTTTAAATGCTATTATATTTGCTACTAATTGCCAATGTAGCATTTATTTGATCTTCTGTACCCACTCTTCGTGCCGGTCGCCACTCGTAAGAATGGCAGGGTTTCGGAGGTTTTCTTTGTTGTATAACAGCGGTTCACCGGTTGCTTTGGTTAGGGATCCACCCGCCTCCTGCACAATGATATGAGCCGCGGCCGTATCCCATTCGAAGGTGGGTACGTCCCGGTAGTAGAGGTCGGCCTCCCCTTCCGCGACCATGCAAAATTTGAGGGAGCTACCCATGCTTCGGGTTTGCGCTTGTGGATGCGCGTCGATGAGTGCTTTTACGGCGGGTCCGGCGTGATCTTTGCTGGCTACAATGGCTAGGTTTTCAAGATCCAGCGGCCGGCATTGAATCGGTTTTGGTCGGATCGGCTCGACCCCAAATGAAGGTTGATCAGAAGCGCCGGGGGTCTCCGTATCACCATCTATCCCCGCATCCCCACGTTCGCCGTCACGATCCGAAGTAGTTAATCCATCAACCCGAAACGAACCTTTTCCACGTTGCGCAAAGTAGGCAATGCCGAGTGCAGGTACGTAAATGACGCCAAGGATGGGGGTTTTGCCTTCGATGAGAGCGATGTTGACGGTGAATTGGCCGCTTTTTTTGATGAATTCTTTGGTGCCGTCCATGGGGTCGACGCACCAGAAGCGGGGCCAGGTGCGGCGTTGCTCGTAGGGGGTTTGCATGCCCTCTTCGGAGAGGAGTGGGATGTCGGGGGTGAGGGCGGCGAGTTCGGCTTCGATGATCTTGTGGGAGCGCTGGTCGGCGAGGGTGAGCGGGGAGTCGTCGGCTTTCCAGTTGATTTCGGCAGGCACGGTTTTGTTGTATTCCATGAGGATGACGGCGCCGGCGCGGCGGGCGATGGTGAGGATGTCGGTAGGGGTTGGGGTTTCGTGATTCATGGGGTATTGTGATTCATTGAGTTTCGTGGTTCATCGGGTTGGTTCTGCGTTGCTTTTACAGATTATTGCGCTCGGTCGGGCTGATGGTAGGCCAAACGGTTATTAGGCGGCCCGAATGACTGCATACATACAGGTGGTGTAGAGGTTCCGCACATAGGGCAAATTGCGCAGGATGGGCAGTTGTTTTCGTCCTTTGAGGCCGAATTTCACCTCGTAATTAGGATTGAAAAGGAATAGGTCTTGTTTCACGAATTGGTATCCCTCCTGCCGTACAATCTTCTGAAATCGCTCGATGGTGATGCCGGTGTCGTAGTTGTGGAGCAGGGATTGGATTTTGGGTTTCGGTTCGCCGAAAGCGGTGAGCACTTGGGTGTAAAGGGGCTTGGGTAGCAGATGGACGTACGGCAGATGCGAAAGGAACTTGTTTTTGCAAACTTGTTGATGTCCACCGAAGGGCATGTGCCAGGGTGGGAAGGCGAAAAATATGACTCCGTTTTCCCGCAGGTAGGGCTTGATATCGCGCAAAAATAGATGCTGGTTTGGGATGTGTTCGATCACATCACGCAGAAAAATCACATCGAACTGCCCGGTCTGCTCGACAGGTGCCGTTGGAATGTCGGTGTGAAGGATGGTGCATCGGCCCTCGGCAATCGGCTGCTCGAGGAAGTTCTGTGCGTGCTTTATTTTGGACGGGCTGATGTCGATGCCCGTGACGCTGTCGGTGAGCTCCAGGAAAGGAATCAGGTTTCCACCCTCGCCGCATCCCACTTCCAGGATCCGCGAGGTGGCGTCGATCGGCTTGACAGCCTGAATGTAGGGCAGAACGAACCTTCGGGTGCTGATGCCCTGCTCCTGAAAGTATTGATAGCGGTCGGTGTGGCGCGCTTGCATAGGGGTGGATGAGGCTAGTTTCTTACTTCGTGGTGATCATTACTTTGTGGCGAAACGATTACCCGGCGGATTCTGCCAATTCCTTACCATTCCCGGAACGCACGCCCTGAACGATGCGGAATCCCATCAACCCGAGGATAAAAAAGACGAGCAGAAAGGAGGTGGCGCGTGTGATTTTGTCGCCCACGAGGAAGGAGGCGGGTTCGAAGCGGAATTCGATGACGCCCTGGCCGGCAGGGACTTTGATGGCGCGAAGGGCGTAGTTGGCACGGATGAAGTCGACGCGTTCGCCGTTAAGGTATGCGTGAAGGCCTTTTTCGGGCTTGTACCAGATTTCGCTGAAGACGGCGAGTTGGTCGGAGTCTGTGTTGTATTCGTACCGCCAGTCGTCAAGGGTGTACTCGACGCGTTCGATGGTACCGGTGCCGGTGGGTTGAAGGCCCTCGGTGTAATTATCAAATTCCCGATCAAGGACGATGGCCGTTCGGGCGGGATCGATCTCGTGAAGGGCATCGATCTCGGCGCGGGGGGTATCGACACGGCGGATATCGTCTACAAACCAAGCCCAACCCAGCGCCTGCTCGTTTACGAATAGTTGCTCCTGCTGCGTGATGATGTAGGTGGTGTTGAGCATATTGAGCACGTCCATGTTCATTTTAGAGATGTGCTCTTCGATGAGATCCTGAATGCGACGCATTTTGACGGCGCTATAACCACCAATCGTGTTATGATGAAAGGAGGTTTTGTTGGTGATGAAGGTGTTGATGGATAGGTCGAGAACGCGATAGTCGTGGCGGGAGGTTTCACGCTCTTTGATCTGGCGGTCGATGGGTCGTTCGGCGTAAAACTCCTCCTGGAGCTCTGCCTGCGTTGCCTGGAAGTCGGAGGGTTCGATGTAGCGACGGTTTACACCCCAAAAGTCGGCGGTGACCAGGATAGTAAGACCGGCGAAAATATACTCTTTGCGAAGGGTTGGTTTGAGGATGGCGAGGGTCATGATAACGGCGGCGCCGAGAATGTAAAAGAGGGTTCTCCAGGCATCGCCGGTGAGTAGGGATTGTCGATCTTCAATGAGTAGTGGCAGCAGGCCGGATTCTGCATAAGCTGCGTCGTTGGCACCGCGGAAACTGAAAAGTGAGGTTCCAAACAGGGCGATAAACAGGGCAAAACCGCCGGTGATACCCAGAGCGATGAGCATCGGTTGGGTGCGCGGGTCTTGCTTGAGGATGGCGAGCCAGGTTTGGTTCTTGTTTCGGGATGATTTGGATCGGTTTGATCTGCTCTGAGCCTTGGATTTTGACTTAGATTTGGTTGTAGCTGCATCGGATTCTGAAGAAGTATTGGACTGTGAAAAGTTGGACTCATCGTCACTTTGCACATCTCCTCCGAGCTTCATCCAATGATATAATCCCAGAACAGCAAGTAGCGGGATCAGGTAGGTGGTGACACTGAGCACCGAGTTGGGCGTCCTAAATTTGTTGAACATCGGGATGGTATCGAACAGGAATTGATTGAACCAAGCTGCGTTTTTCCCGTACGAGAGCAAAACGGTGATGAGAATGGCGGATACGAGCCACCATTTTAAGGGGGATTTAACGGTTCTGAGGCCAATTACGGCCAAAAACAGAAGGACGGCGCCAAAATAGATCGGGCCACTCGTGGATGGAAGTGCTCCCCAGTAGAGTGGAAGCTGATACGATCCACCGGGGCCGGAACGCACACCGGCACGGCGAAGGGCATCAACGGCAGACCCGTGATCGAGTGATTCTGTGGACGACCCACCTGCGATGCCAGGAATAATCCCTGTGAGCAGGTCTACCGTATTGTTGCTCCAGGCCATCGCATATTCCCAGTCGAGCCCGCCGCCGGAAGCAGCTTCGGAACCTTGGGTGTCTGCAGCTTGGCTGTCCGCAACTTCGGAACCTTGGCTTTCCGCAGATTGATCTCCGGATTCGAGTTCGTTGGGTTCACTTGCACGGTCGGCCACAGGTTTCAGGATCGGTTCACCACGCATCGTTTCGTCGGCAAATTCGTAGGTCGTCCAGAGTCGGGCGGTGTTGGCGGCTACGCCCAGAATCGTACCGAATAGGGCTAGTGCAATCACGGTGCCCAGCAAAGAAAACTTCTTTTCCTTGATCCAGATGCCGAGATAGATCACCCCGAGAACAATGAAAATGAGCATCAAGTAGTAGAGCATCTGGATATGCGCGTGATAGATGCTAAGCCCCATCCCTAAGGTGTAGAGGAGGAACCCGTTGAGGAAGGATTTTCGAATGAGGAGGAAGAGGCCGCCGATAATGAAAGGCATGTAGGCCAGCGTTCCTACCTTCATCATGTGGCCGGCTTCATACAGGATGATATTGTTGGTGGCGAATCCGAAGCCTATGGCGCCAATGACCGAGATCCCGACCGGCAACCCCATAAGGATGAGTGCGATATAGGTGATGCTCATCAACCCGATAAACGTTCCAATCGGACGCTCCATGAAAAATTGGAAGGCGCGTTCGACTTGTTTAAGTGTGTTTTTATAGCTTACTCCGGAATAGAATCCGGGCTGGCCAACGAAGATGTTATTGGTCCAGAGGGCTTGTTCGCCGGTTTCTTTGCGGTAGTCGATGATTTCTTGCTGGCGACCGGGGGATTCACTGATGTCGCCTTGTCCCATCTGCATGCCGGTGTATTGGGGGTAAAAATAGAGGCTGTTGATGATGAAAAAGAGGAGCAGGACAGCTGCGTGTGGGAGGGCTTTGCGGGCTAGAGATTGCAAATCGGTTGTCTGAGTCATGACAGTGGGGGGTGGTGGTTTATTGGTAATATTTTTTGGTGAATCCTTTGGCTTCCGGTTTACCGGCCGTGGTTTGAAGGAGGCCACTGAGGGTTCCGAGCCCGTAGGCAATGACCTGAAGGAAGAGGGTTACCGGGGATAGTAGCGCGGGGCGGATTTCACGGTAGCGGAGGTAGGATTGAATCGTTGCAGTGAGTGCGATTGCGAGTGCCGCAAGCATCAACCCGTATACAAGAATTGTGGTTTGTGGCAAGAAGAGCGCCAGAACTACCGTGAGAAGTGACGCGGCAATGAGTACTGCGGGGGCCAGATGGATGGGTTTGAGGAGTTCCGGGTGGGCTTTGCCGAGGTTGATGCGGGCAATACCCCAATTGAAGATCTGGCGGAAGAATTTGCGGAGGTCGGTGCGTCGTTTGTGGAAAACGTAGGCGTCTTCGATGAGGCCGACGGAAAATCCGGCTTCGTAGATGCGGGCGGAGAGGTCCATGTCCTGGCCGTGGCGAAGGTCGTTCATGCCACCGATCTGTTCGTGGACTTTTCGATGGATGCCCATATTGTAGGAGCGCGGGTAGAATTTGGTGACGCTTTTGGAGGATCCGCGGGTGCCACCGGTGCCGAGGAAGGAGGTCATGGAATAGTTGATGGCCTTGAGGAGCGGCGGGAAGTCGGGGCGGCAGGTGTCGGGGCCGCCGAATGCATCCCACTGGTTGGTGCGAACGGAAGCGTCAATGGTGTTGAGGTAGCTGGCGGGTACGGTGCAATCGGAATCGATGAATAGGAAATAATCGCCGTTTGCTTCGGCCATACCTCGGTTTCGGGCGGCGCCGGGGCCCTGGTTTTGCTGTCGGTGCAGGTGGAGGGCATACGGGGTGTCGAGCTGCTCGATCATTTCGGCGGTTCCATCGGTGGAGCCGTCATCGACAATGATGAGTTCGAACCGCGTTGGGTCGAAATCCATGTAGTTGAGCGAATCGATCAGTTCGACCAGCTCGTCGAGGCGGTTGTAGGTCGCCACGATGATGGAGTAGGTGATGGATTCGGATTGTGTCTGAAGCATCCCAGTATTCAAATTGACTTCACATTGTTTTTTGGAACGGATGCAACCTTACTCTCCACAACCTGATTGAACAGTGCCGCCAACTGCCCAGTCAAAACCTTTCGATCGTATTTTTGAATGGATTCCTGATTGTCAGATACCTGAAATCGACCCTCATAGACTTTTTTAATGAATTCGGCCGAGTTGCCGTCCAAATCATAAAAATCAGCATGATACCCGGCTCCGCTTTCCTCAAGAATTTCTCGGGCGTCCTTTTCCAAACCATATGCCAAAACGGGACGGTAACATCGCAGATATTCAAACAATTTGGATGGAATCACTCCCATTGTGCTGTTTTCAACGCCCAACAAAAGCAAAATATCGGTTTGCTGCATCGCTTGGATCGCCTCGTTCATAGGACGAAATGGTAAAAACTCGAGATTTTTTGTCAATCCCGCTTTTTCAAACATCTCTGCTACAAAGGATGGTAAACTCCCCATGAATTGCACTTTCAGCACGTCCAACAAAGGGTGCTTCTCTTTTTTCAACACGTTTAACGCCTCGATTAAGCCGGCAGGTCTATGCTGATAACTGACGCTTCCGGCAAAAAGCATGGTGAATTCCGACTTGGATGATGGACTCCCATCAGCTGACGAATCGCTAGTGCTCTCACCGGTTTTAAAAAGCTCCTCATCAAACCCGTTAAAAATAACAGAAATCGGAACATCCGTTTTTTCCTGAAGGATCTCTTTGAGACCCGGTGAGTTTGAAACAATGTGCGTCATTCGATTCAGCGTTTTCCTCTCAAGTTTACGATCGAAATCGTCTGCAATAGGAAGTCGGATCTTTTGCTCCTTTAGCCAAAATTGATCCGACCACGGATCCCGAAAATCCCCCACCCAGGGTATACCACTTCGTCGTGAAAGTACTGATGCAATGATGTGATTGGTTTGAGGCGGCGAAGTGGAATAGATCAGATGGATGTTTTGTGATTGGATGAGTTCCATTCCCTTTTTTACGGCTGTTAGACGCCAACCAATTCTTGTGTCGGGAATGATATTGAACTTGAAAAACCGAAGAATTCTGGTTTTTAGACTTTGATCGGTCGAATTGGCAAACGCTCTGGGTTTTAGATAGCCACCTTTTCTTAGGAAGGGGCGTATCGGTGCAAAAAGTGACACATTTTTGGATGTGAATACGTGTGTACCGGAGTCCACTTCATGCAGTAGTGATGGGTCTTCGGATGGATAATCTCCATCTTTCACGGTTAGAATGATGGGGTTCCATCCATATTGATGAAGATACTTCTGGAATTTCAGAGTTCGGTTTACAGCCGCTCCCCCTGCAGGTGGCCAATAATAGGTGACAAAGAGAACGTTTTTGGGATTCAAAAGAAAGCTCTTTCCTTGAACAATATTTTAACTGCATAAAATCTCTCTTTGTATGCCACATTAAGAACCTTCATTATATTTGATAGTGTATCATGTCTGGCATATTTAACCACATTATACAGAGGGAAGAAAAAACTGTTGATAAAATAAGTTGGAAAAAGCCGTTTACGATACAAACGTAACTGACCGTACACAATTCGCTCTTTTTTTTTATAAATCTCTTGCAACGAGGGACGAACAGGGTGTTGAACACAAACATCTTCAAAATAATGGGTTCGACCTGGGTAGTGTGATGTTACTCGCAGACCAAATTCACGGTCACCCCCTGACTTTGAGGTTTCGTTAAATCCTCCTATGGCCTCAACAGCAGTTTTACGAACAATCATATTTGCGGTTACTGACCAACCTTTCTTAAGATTGTCTTTTTGTCGAAATGCGAAATATTTCTGAAAAAGAAATAGATCATCCGGCACACCTAGATCATCTTTGAACTGATGAATGGGACCTCCAATCATCATCAAATCTGAATTCTGTTCAAAATGTTTTGCAATGTTTTGTAGCCAGTTTGATTCAGGTATGCAGTCAGCGTCAGTAAATGCTAAAAGATCCCCTTTCGCATACTGAATCCCTTTGTTTCGAGCTGCATAGGAGCCAGTTTTTGGTTCCTTTAGCAATGTGATGTTGTGATTTTTATCAAATACCTGATTGATAAGGTCACCAGGAGCTTCATCATTTGCATTATTCACAACAATCACTTCAAATGAATCGAATTCGGACTTTGATAGCGCCAAAAGGCAACGCTTGAGCCGTTTCCAATCTTGATAGGTTGGAATGATTACGGAGATCTGTACTGGAGGATGTTTCACAGTGAGTTTCTAATTCAGGAGTGCACTTCCGATGTAGTCCACGGATTGATGTTAGCAAGTATCCAGTTCCGTACAGGTCCGTTGATCCAGAAAAAATAGTCATATATAGGTGC
>PZPG01000073.1:7043-9250 GCA_003045995.1 Bacteroidota bacterium | reverse complement strand
CCGGATTCCTTCTCCTTCACAAAGATGATCCTGCACCAGCAAACCAAACTGCTTTTCATCCATCTCCTTGTCTTCAAACAGTTTTTTCGCCACCGCAATTAACAGCGAGCGCTGCTCCTCAAGCAGTTGGGTCGTAACCTCTATACTCTCGTTCAACAAGGTCTGGTGCAATCTCTTATCCTTTTTATTCATCGTTATGTGATCTTCATCCCCAAACGGATTTGGATGAGCCAACTTCGCCGTAGGATCGCCAAACCCATACTTCAGAATCGCCTTCATTAAAAGATCAGATACGCGTTCCAGATCCGACGAAGACCCAATCGTCATATGAGAATCTCCAAATACCATCTTCTCTGCAAAGTATCCGCCTAATGATACCGAAACATCATTCCGCAACCTTTTAAAGTTGATATAGCGTTTCTTCGAATCCGCCTTCACAAACCCTCTCATTTCGCCCGTCTTCAGACCTATCATAATCGAGTCTGGACTCTCACCCGTAAGCATATAGTAGCACACGGCATGGCCAGCTTCGTGAACTGCCTGAATGATGAGCTCCTCCGGGTTTGGATCGATTTCGAATGGAATTGGTTCCTTCAGGGAAACAGAACAGGAAATCGACTCGCCATTCCATAGCTTCGCTTCGACCACGAGAGTTTCCGGTCCACCACCCCGAAACACTCGCTTCGACCACGAGAGTTTCCGGTCCACCACCCCGAAACACAACCGCCTCAACGTCCGTCTTAGAATGATGATTCGACGAGAGTGTTCGCATGAATTCATTCATTCCGGAACCGATACTCTCCCGAACTTGCGTCTCCACCGAACGTGCACCCATTCCGATGTTTTTCAGAGAATCCAGTATCACATCAGCAACGGAATCTTCAAAATCACACGATGTAACTTTCAGATACTCCTCAATCGACCGCTGTATCTTCTTTGTATCCCTCTCAACAATCTTTAGGGCGATATGTTTGCTCACAGACGGGAAAAACAGATGCGTATTTTTCAGTCGAGCAATCATCTCTGGCCGAAACAACGGACAGAGCGCTTTCTGCACATGCTCCAAGGGCATATGATTTGGTTCTTCCTGCTTCCCTGCACGCTGAAACCAATCCCCCACCGACTCATTCTGGGACAAACCAATATTCCCGGTTATAAAGATGATCGTAGGGATACTCTTCCCATCCTCTGTCATAAACCCTTCATCCAAAATCCGGAAAATCTCGTAGATCTCGCCAGAACCCTTCTCCATCCCCTTTTGATCAATGAAGCGAAGATGCTGAAAATCATCCAGTAGCATTACAACCGGCTTTGGTGGCATCTTGCGATCGTCCTCTCGATCCTCACCTCTCTCCCGGTGCACCGCCCTTTTCACATCATGCACGGTATCACTATCCGTATCGTGCACCCGTTGCCAGTGTGGCTTCGTGGTCTCCACAAGATTCATATACTTCAGATCTTTATCCAGCCCAAGGGCGGCCAAAACCCTCTTCACCAGTTGTGTTTTCCCGGTTCCGGTTGCGCCCCACAAATTAATCACAAGCGGCTTTTCTGTGAACGAGGTTAAATTCAGGTACACGAATATCTGCTCCAGAATCTTCTGAGTGTGCATCTCCAGGCCAAAAAGCTCCTTCGAGATCTCCTCAACGATCGAAGGAATTGCTTCGTGATTGTATGCTCCATCCATAATAACCGGCTGGCTGGTATGATTAGGGTTGATGTTTTTGTTGATACTTCCGATGCTGGTGCCTGTTTGTTTTGTCATGGGCTTATCTCCTTGAGAGTTATATGTTGAATTTTGGACGCTGTGTGTTCTATTGGGCAGACCCTGCTCCGAACTCGCTGCTTTTGGCTGGTTTGTATGGGTCTCTCCAGGGTTGTCTTTGTTTCTAAGGTTGTTGTTTCTCTGATTTTTCATATCCTCTTGTTTTAAAGGTTCGATGGAAAAATGATTATAGATTTCGTTTCGGTTGGTAGGGCTTTGTGGTGGGGGTCGTATCATGGCGTGTATGTTTTCGGGTTGATAGGATTCTGTTTGGGATGATAGAATGTAGTTTGGGTTTATAGCATATGAGTTGGGTTCTGGGTTATGCATAGAAGGATGAAGGGGGTTAGGTTGAAAGGGTTGAGATAAAAGGCGAGAGGAAGAATAATCAACAGGTGTGTCAAGACGTGTCCCTCTTGGGAAAAAAACTTGAAAAAAATTC
>PZPG01000073.1:0-6934 GCA_003045995.1 Bacteroidota bacterium | reverse complement strand
GTTGCGGGTGCGGATCCTATCAACCCGAGAAAAAGAAAACCCGAGAAAAAGAAAACCCCGAGGCCAGAGAGGTCGGGGTTTGTGAGGGTGATATTCGTGAGTATGGGGTTTGTAAGGGCGTGGTTTTAGAAGGCGGGGATCCCGATGGGCAGATGATGGGGCCTGAAGTGTAGACGATGGGGATCCCGATGGGCAGAGGGCGGGTGGCTATGGAAGCGACCAGCGGAATCCGGCGAGGACCGAGCGTGGCAGACCGGGGCGTACACCGGCAGGGCGGTCGGATACGATGTAGGTAGCGTTAAAGAGGTTGCGGACGTTCACAAAAAGGGAGAAACCCTGGCGGAATTCCAGCCCGGACGACAGATCTGTGACAAACAGGTCGTCGGTTTTTTCATGGATGGCGGGCGCGCCACGTCCAGCGATGGTGCGCAGTCCAGGCGAGGCTGTTACGCGAAGGCGAAGGTTCCAAGATTTGTAGAGAAGCGCGGTGGATCCGTAGAGTTGATGGGTTGGGATGAAGGGGATGGCGTCTCCGGCTGTTACGTCTCCCCATGCAGAGAATTCGCTGTCGAAACTGCTTTGGAAGGTGGCCTGTGTAAGGGTGTAGTTGATTTGCACCGGGATAGTGATGGGTTCGCCGGCAATGGTGAGGGTGGGTTCCAGGGATGCGGTTGCCTCCAGCCCGAGGATGCGCGCTTCGCCAGCATTGAATCGGGCAGATGTTCCTTCCCCGCCGACTGCCTGGAGGTCGGATCCCAGTAGGTTGTGGTAGAAGCTGGCAAATCCGACCGCCTCGAGACGCATCTGCATGCCGCCGGGGTCGGACTGAAGCCTTATCCCGCCCTCGATATTGACGCTTCGTTCGGATCGGGTTTCCGGCGAGGAGGCGGGGCCGGGTGGGGAGAATCCTTTATGTACACCGCTAAAGAGGGTGAGATTGTTGCTCGCGGAGTAGGACACCCCAATTCCGGGGATCCACTCGGTTACTGTATATGTTCTTGTCTGCAAATCGGAGCCTGTGCGATCGGGGTCGGCGATGCCGAAGTTGCGGTTTTGAAAGTGAATTTGTTCGAATCGAACTCCAGGTGTGAGAATCCAATTTTGCCAGCGGATTTCGTGCTTGATATGGAGAGCAAGCGCGCGTGCAGATCCGATGCGGTTCGATTGCGACCCCGGAGCACCCTCCTCCTGTACGATCATCGTGCCGTTATCCATGCGGTATTCGTCCTCATGCTGGAACCGATCTTCCTCGTCGTAGTGGTATCGGGCGCCCACTTCGGTTTGATGTTGGATGTCACCGGTGGTGGTTCGGATGTTGAAACGGGTTTCTACTCCACGGGACAGATAGTTGCGTTGGTTCGAGCGTACAGAGAGTGGGGTGTAAGGTGCGGTGTTTTCGTGTGGATCGGCGCTTTCGTTTGGATCGTCGCCTTCATTCAGGGCAGTATCCAGGGCAGTATCGTCGCCCCGGATCACCTGCATCCATTCCGGGTAGAGTTCCGGCGCGTTTACGATTCCTCCGATGCCGCTCCCGCCCACACTTTGCAGCTTGTACCAGTTCCGATAAAAATCGTTCTGATAGATCGTGGTAGTAAGATCTGCCTGTTCCGACAGCATCACAAAATGCCGTGCCATCAGTTGCGTATGGTCTGTGGACATCCGATCGAGTTGGGATGCAGCATATCGTGCAAACGGGGTGATGTCAAAATCGTCGCGGGTAAGTCCCAGGTAGGTTTCATCCGAAGTTTGTCCGTTTAGTCCTGCCTTAAGTTCCACACGCTGATAGAGAGATGCGTTTGGCGAGGAACGAAACAACAGTTTTCCTGAAAGATCGTAGATGGAGTAGCCGGTACCTCCACCGTTTTGCAGTGTTTTGAATCCGTTGTGATCCGAGAAAAGACCCTCTATGAGGTATCCCACCTGGCGAAACCGGTCGCCTGCCGATCCGTAAAGCTGATGTGCCCCAAAGCTGCCAAATTGCGTTTCGACCGACGTGCTTCGGGTTGCCGGGACTGGTGTGGAGATCAGGTTCAACGATCCGCCGGTGGTATTCGGCCCGTATTGTATTTGTGCCGAGCCCTTTCGTACTTCTACCCCGCTCATGCGCCGCACGTTTGGAAAGTAATACGCCGAGGGCGCCGAATACGGTGCCGGGGCAATGAGCACACCATCTTCCATGAGATTGATCTTGCTGCTTCGCTCCGATCCGGCGCCACGCATTCCGATATTGGGACGCAATCCAAATCCATCCTCTTCTTGGATATGTACGCCTGCAACACTCTGCAGCACTCTGTGGATGTCCGAGTCCTGATGTTGTTTGAGTTGCTTGCTGGTGATAATGGCCGCAGATCCCGGTATGGCCTGAATCCATTCGGGTTTGCCAACGATAGTGATGCGTTCGAGTACAAGGGGTTCCTGTTTGTCGGATTCTGGTTTGTCGGGAGTAGGTTTGCCGGGGGCAGGTTCCCCATCGTTCGTTCCCCCGGGGCGTGCTGTGTCTGCCGGGCTTATCACAAAATCGGCTGTGGATGGTAGACGTGTTGTTGTGCTGGGCACAGTGGTTGTGCTGGGCACCGTGGTTGCGCAGGCTGCATTGGTTACACTAGTTGCGATGGGCGCAATGGTTGCCTGTGCCGGAAATGAGGAGATCGTGTGAATGACAACAAGGATAGCAAGAAGTTGAGGCACCCATTTTTTGGGTGAGTCTGTAGTGTGAGGTGGGGTCGCATTGCGAGATGGGTCCGCATTGCGAGGTGAAACCTTATGGTGAGGCGAATACATCGATAATGATACGAGCATGAATGGGGGTGGTGGGAATGGGTTCAGCGTCCGGTGCAGGCTTTTATTTAGATTCAGTCTAAGTTAAAATAAAAAGCACACTTTTGTCAAGGATGGTTTTCCTACACATTTTTTTCCAATCATCTGTAATCGTTTCCCATCAACCCGACACCAATAAAAAAGCATCGGAAATTCTGTTGGAGATTTCTTTGTTCATCTTTGCAAATCGAGCAGACTTACATTAGATTTTCCACCTGTTTGACGGAAGTGCTCCCGCAGACTAATTTGAAAACTAGTTTAGATGATGAAAAACTTATACGTCCGTTCGCAGCACTACAGGATTGCATTATCGTTGGTCTTTTTGCTCGCTTACTCTCCCTTGGATTCGATGGCGAGTCCTGTTGATTATGAAGATTTCTCAGCAAATGAGGTTCGATCGGCGAATGAGGTTCGTGCTATGCATCAAAATCTTGGGGACGTGGAGGTTTCGGAGTTCTTGGAGCTTTCAGAGTTCGTGGAAGGTGAATTTGTTGGATGGAGGATGTCGGATCGCGATAGTACCCAAGCAGAAGTGACAGCGACAACGTCAGAAAACACGTTGGAGGAGCTGTTTTGGTCTCGGCGTACCGATCAGAAGATGAGTTTTGATGCGGCGGATGTAACGTTTATGACGATGATGATTCCGCATCATGCCCAGGCGCTCGTGATGTCGGAGATGGCAGAACGAAATGATGCCGGGCCCGCAGTTCGTACGCTTGCTTCGCGGATTATGAATGCGCAGGGGGATGAAATCGCCACAATGCAGCGTTGGCTGGAGGTTCGGAAGCAGCCGGTTCCCCGAATTCGGGTGGAGGGTTTGGTGATGACGATTGAGACGGAGATGCCTGAGGAGGAGGATGCGATGGATCACTCAGGAATGGATCATAGTGGCATGGACCACAGCGAGATGGACCACGAGGGCATGGATCACAGTGAGATGCACCATCCGGATGGAACGGAAGATCGATCGGAGATGATCCATGGGTCGGATCATGGCAAGATGGATCACAGCAAAATGGATCACTCGACCGGAGCCCATAGTCATCACGATATGCCGGGAATGCTCTCGCAAGAACAGCTGGAGCATTTGGCGTCGCTTCGGGGTGCAGAGTTTGACCGATGGTACTTGACGTACATGATTGGCCATCACGAGGGTGCCATTATTATGGTGGATGAGTTGTTTGCATCGGAAAAGGGAGGGCGTGATGAGGAGTCGTTTCGGCTAGCTTCGGACATCTACACAGAACAAACCACGGAAATTGACCGTATGAAATTTATGCTCCGTCAGATGGATTGATGTGATATAAGCGGCTTACTGTGTTTATATGGTTTGATGAGGTTCATACGGATCGAGATGAATTGCATTGGGTCATTCACATATGCGTCATGAACGCCCGGGAATCCGATAAGAGTGACGCTGTATCCGCATCAACCCGAATAAAAACACACGTTTTGAACCTTTTACTAGTAACCTGATACAAACACAACTACGTTTAACACAACTTCTACAATTACAACTACAATTACATACGATATGAAATATTTACAATGGGTACTTTTTTCCGGAATTCTTTTGATGACAGGCTGTATGGCTCAGAAGCCTGCAACGCAGTCGGGAGCGGCAGATGGGGATGTTCCGGAGTCTACAATGCAGCCTTTGACGGAAATTGCGAAGCCGGAGGTGGATCCGCGTGAGGGCTTGGTAGCCGGCTTGTTTGATGCCGAGGAGACGATCTGGAATTTGAAGAAGGTGTCGACCACGATTTCTCCGGAGGATTTTATTGGGACAACGAACACCGATCTGGCGTTTAAGGATAATTATGTGATCCAGGGGAATTACAATGGGTTCGTGGTGTGGGATATGACAGACCCGGTGAACCCGGAAGTGGTGGTAGATTTTGTGTGTCCGGCATCGCAAAGTGATGTGTCTGTGTATGGAGATCTGCTGTTTGTGTCCGGGGAAGGCCTTGGTGGGCGCCTGGATTGTGGTACCGACGGCGTGGAGGATCGTGTGAGTGAGGATCGCCTGCGGGGGATTCGTATTTTTGATATCTCGGATATCACCAATCCATTGTATATCTCGAACGTGCAAACCTGCCGTGGTTCACATACACACTCTGTTTTGGTGGATCCTGCGGATGAGGAGAACGTGTATGTGTATGTGTCGGGGTCTGCGCCGGTGCGTCCGGAGGAGGAGTTGCCGGGTTGTACAAGTGGCCAAACCGATGAAAATCCGGAGACTGCGATGTTTCGGATCGAGGTGATTCAGGTTCCGTTGGCGAATCCTGCCGCGGCTGCGATTGTGAATTCACCGCGTATTTTTGAAGGGTTGGTGGCACCGCCACAGCACGGACCAACGCGTGCCGAGCGGGATGCGATTCGGAAGGCAAAAGAGGAGGGTGCGTATGTAGCGTATGTTTGGGGTCAGGATCGAGTGATTTCCGGACGTAGGTTGCGGAATTTGCTGAACCAGGTGGTGCAGGAGCGTGGAGGCGAGGGGGCGCCGACGGCGGCAGACAGTTTGGTCTTGCGAGAAAATCTTCAGGCGAGGATCGATGCGATGATGGGTGGACGAATTGATCCGGATGCGGAGCGGCCTGGACCCAACCAGTGCCACGATATTACGCTCTATCCGGAGGTAGGCTTGGCTGGTGGAGCGTGTGAAGGGTATGGGATTTTGCTGGACATCACCAATCCGGCGGCCCCTACTCGGCTGGATGCGGTGGCAGATTCCAATTTTGCCTACTGGCACTCGGCCACGTTTAATAATGAGGGAACCTCGGTCGTATTTACCGATGAGTGGGGTGGTGGAATGCAGCCCAAATGCCGCGACACGGATCCGTACGAATGGGGTGCCAATGCGATCTTTTCGATTCGGGACGGGCAGATGGAATTTGAGAGTTATTTCAAAATGCCGGCAACCCAAACGACCACAGAAAACTGTGTGGCTCACAATGGTTCGCTGATTCCGGTGCCCGGCCGGGACATTATGGTGCAAGGATGGTATCAGGGCGGTATCAACCTGTTTGATTTCACCGATCCGGCAAACCCCGTAGAGATTGCGTTCCACGATCGGGGGCCATTGAGCGAAACGGATCTTACGCTGGCGGGAAGCTGGTCAGTGTATTGGTACAACGGGTATATTGTGAATTCGGAGATCGCCCGTGGCCTGGATATTTTCGAAATAGTACCGAGCGAGTACATCACCCAGAATGAAATTGATGCCGCCAACACGGTGGTAATGGCGTACAAAAATGCGCAGGGGCAGCCGAAGTATCAGTGGCCGGCGTCGTTTGCGAAAGCACGGGCGTATCTGGATCAACTGGAGCGGAGTCGCGAGCTCGACATGCGCAGCGTGAGTATGCTTCGCGGAGCACTGGACGAGGCGGAGCAATTGAGCGGTAAAAAGCGGGCTTCCATTCTTCGTAATATTCGGGGTGATGTGGATGCGATGATGGACAAGACGAGCAACCAGGCGAAGCTTGCGATGTTGAGTAGTGCTGTGGAGGAGCTGGAGGGGTAATTGAAATCGAAAAAGGGACGCTTTCACGCGATCCCTTTTCACTCTCCTGACTTTGTCATCCCTTCCTTATAGCGAGATGGGCTTCGGGTTGTGATCAACCGTGCGAACCCACCTGCCGTACAGAAGAGATGTTTGGCTGTGTACCTGAATATCGAGTCAGGGAGTGAATACGTCCTGTCATTTGTGTGATTTATGTAAGCAAAAAATCTTCCGATTGTTTCCACAAGGTTTTGCAAGCATCGTCATTGGTGGCAATCGGTGTGGCTTTTGAGAGTTTTTCGTTGCTAAAGTAGCGTCCATTCCAATGCTCGATGTTTGGTTCGGTGGCTAGATAGTTGGTTGTTCGGGCACCTTTCTCGGGAGTTAGCATAAAGAAACGACCCAAGTTGAAGAGTTTTCCGAAGAGCGAGTTGTTGCCAGCTGCAAAATTGGTGTTCACAACGCCAGGGTGTAAACTATAGGTGGTGATATTGCTTCCGGAAAGTTGCTTTGCGAGTTCATGCGTGAACATAATATTGAATAACTTTGAGTTGCCGTACGCTTTCGAGGTACTGTATCCTCGTTCCAACTGTAGGTTGTTTGGGTCGAATCGAC
>PZPG01000021.1:24884-33452 GCA_003045995.1 Bacteroidota bacterium | reverse complement strand
AGGGCGCGTGGTCATTTTTGGATCGGGAACGGGGAACCCCTATTTCACAACCGATACGGCGGCGTCTTTGCGTGCCATCGAGATTGAATCAGATGTGATTTTAAAGGGGACAAGGGTAGATGGGATTTACGACAAAGATCCGGAGAACCATTCGGATGCTGTGAAGTTTCCTGAAATTACCGGGGATGAAGTGTTGAAAAAGCGCCTGAATGTGATGGATTTGACGGCGTTTACGTTGTGTCGTGACAACAAAATTCCCATCATTGTGTTTAATATGAACATTCGCGGGAATTTGACCCGTGTGGTTCAGCGCCAGGAACAGATTGGCACGACCGTTATTTGGGATCAGGCCTAGTTTACGTATTTTTGTGTGCCTGGTGATTTCTGTGCGGGGAGGCGCTGGCACCTTGGTCATACCGGCGACCTGCCTAAGGAATCCGGAATGAAGTAAAATAGTTTGAAATCAAATGGATAGGATACATTTGCTATGATACCTGAAGAGCTTACGATCATGATCGACACTGCAAAAGAGAGTATGGCGGATGCCGTTAGCTTTTGCAAAAAAGAGTTTTCACATATCCGCGCGGGAAAAGCTACACCTGCACTGCTGGATCACATCAAGGTACCGTACTATGGGGCGCAAACGCCTCTGAATCAACTTGCAACCGTTAGTGCCCCGGAGCCGCGCCTGTTAGTGGTTCAGCCGTATGACAAAACGGTGATTGTAGACATCGAAAAGGCGATTATGGCTTCCTCGCTGGGATTAAACCCCAACAATGACGGGCAGCTGATTCGGATTCCCCTGCCGATGCTGTCGGAGGAGAGACGCCTCGAACTGGTGAAACAAGCCCGTGAAATTGCCGAAAAAGCGCGGGTGAGTATTCGGAATTCGCGGCGGGATGCGAATGATGAAATAAAAAAGACGGTGCAGGAGGAGTCATTGCCGGAGGATTCCCGGTTTGAAGCGGAAGAAATTGTGCAGAAAGAGACAGACAGTCACATCAAAATGATCGATTCCATTCTGGCGACCAAAGAGGAAGAGATTTTAACGGTTTGATGTAATTCGCCGAATGGTCATGGTAGCCTGCCGGTCGCTACAGTCACAAATCTGTAGTTTATCTTATCAACTTGCCTTAGCATCTTGCCTTAGAAGTTTGCTTCATAAGTTTGCCTCAATACTTATTGCATTGAATGTATATATCGGATCTTGAACTTCACGGATTTAAAAGTTTTGCCCACAAGACACACGTAAAGTTTGACAGCGGAATTACGGCCGTCGTAGGACCCAATGGTTGCGGCAAATCAAATATTGTGGATGCTCTTCGTTGGGTACTCGGGGAGCAGCGCCCTACCCTTCTTCGCTCGAGTGCAATGAGCAACGTGATATTCAACGGAACCGCCAAGAAAAAGGCCTTGGGGATGGCTGAAGTTTCACTGACATTTGTGAATGATAAGGGTTTGTTACCGTCGGAATACAGCGAGCTTACCATCACCCGAAGACTGTACCGTTCCGGAGAAAGTGATTATCTGATCAATGATACGCCGGTTCGATTGAAAGATATTATCGATCTTTTTATGGATACTGGCATGAGTTCGGATGCCTATTCGGTGATCGAGCTTAAAATGGTAGAGGAGATTTTGAACGACCGGAACAATGACCGGCGCAGGATGCTGGAAGAGGCTGCCGGTGTAACCCGCTATAAAGAGAAGCGGAAGCAGACCCTTCGAAAGCTGGATCAAACCAACAAGGATCTGCAACGTCTGGAAGATATTCTAGTGGAAGTTCGCAAGAAAACACGCAGTCTGGAACTTCAGTCGCAGCGAGCAGTAAAAGCGAAAGGATACCGGGAAGAGCTGGAACGACTGGACAAAACTGTTCTCGCTTTTTCATGGCGGCAGATTCGGGATCAACAAGAGCCGCTGAAAAAACAGATCGGTGCAGCATCTGCAAAGAAAGCAGAACTGGCCACACAACTGGAGATCCTCGAGCAAAAGGAAGAGAAACTCCGCACCGAGCTTCATGAAAAAGAGCGCGCCGAAAATGAGTTGCGGCGTCAGGTGCAGCAGCTCTCCTATCAAAAGAAAGAGAAGGAAACCCGAAGCCAGATCTTACAGGGAAGGATCGAGAATGAAACGGGAATCATTCTTCAGTATCAAAAAGATATAGAGCAGAATGAGAAGGATCTGGTGGAACTTGGAGAGTTGAGAACGGCCAGCCGAAACGAACTGGAGAAGTTATCTGCAAAGCGGGATCAGTCGGCTAAGTCGCTGGAAGAGTCCGGCAAAACGTTTTCCAGTTTGCAGAAATCCTATTCAGATCTGCGTAGGGAGTTGTTTGAGCTGGAAGTTGCCATTAGCGCCAAAGGGAAAAAGCATCAGGATATGCGGTCGAGGAGGATCAAACTTGAGTCCAGACTGGAGAATAGCGAAGGTGATCAGAAGCGTGTTCAAACCGAGATCGAAAAGTTAAAAAAAGAGATTGAAGCCTCGAAAACTAAGCTTGAAGAGGAGAAGGCAAAAGTTCAGGTGTGGTCTGACAAGATCGAGGGAGCAGAGAAGCGATTGGCTGGTGTACGGGAGACTCGGGAGAGATTGTTGCACGAACGGAATGAAGCGAAGGAGCAGGAGAGAAAAGTATTAAGCCGGCAGGATGCGGTAGCTTCGGAGATTCAACTGATGCACCATCTTGCATCTTCGACAGATGCTTTTCCGGAGTCGGTGGCATGGCTGATCGAGAAACATAAGGGTAACTTTGCACTGTTAAGCCCTGTAAGTGAGTTGATTCAGACGGAGGAGGAGTATGCAGTTGCACTGGAGGCGGCGCTTGGGGAGGCACAAAACTACGTAGTGGTTGAGACGTTTCGCGATGCAGAACGGGCATCGGATCTGCTGAAGAAGCAAAAAAAGGGCCAGGCTACATTTATTCCGCTCGATTGGATTTCGGGGGACGATTCCGGATCTGCCCGGACAATTGTGGAGGGTGGGACAGCCTCTCGCATCAACCCGATTATGGAGAGGATCCAGACGGAGGAAAGGTATCGAAGCGTTGCGGAACTGCTATTGGGG
This sequence comes from Bacteroidota bacterium, assembly GCA_003045995.1. GTDB lineage: Bacteria > Bacteroidota > Rhodothermia > Balneolales > Balneolaceae > Sam29DG08-bin30. The sequence goes on along the minus strand of PZPG01000021.1, from coordinate 30,386 downwards.
CACATCTACTTGGCTGAAGAGTTGGGTTCGGATGAAGTGGCAGGCTCGGGTTTCACAGATGAGTACCGGGCACTGCTGACGAACCATCGGGGGGCGGCCATTGTGACGACTTCCGGAGAGTTGTTTACGTACGGCGGTTTGTTCAAAAGTGGGAGTAAGTCGCATCAATCCGGATTACGACTGGGTTTGAAAAACAAACTGGAAAAGCTGGAAAAAAGTGGCAGATCGTTGCAAAAGGATCTGGATACAACCCGACGTTCGCTGGAGAAGATCGAACAGCAGTTGCGAGAACTGCATGAACAGCAGATTCGGGAGGAGATCACAACATTGCAAAAGGAGCGCAGGGAGAAGGATCAAACTGTAGGGAAACTGCAATCGGGGATTCAGATCTATGAAAGGTCGATTCTGGAGCAGCAGGCTCATCGGGAACGTTTGTCACTGTCGGAGGGGCAGTCGCGACAGGAGTTGGAGGAGCTGAAACCGGGCCTGGAGCAGATCGATGGTGAGATTGCGGAGTTGCGAGAGAAAGAGGAGACCACGAAAGCAAGTCTTCAAAAGCTGGAGGATGAACGGGCCATTGCTCAAAACCGCTATAACGATGCCCAGCTGGCGCATCAGGATATCAGTAATCGAACGGCCAACATCGAACAGCAATTGCAACGGGTGGATGAGGGGACGGAAAGAATTAGCGGGCGGTTGAAGCAGCGTGGAATTTTGCTGGAGCAAAGCAGGGAGAATATCCGACAGTATCGGGAGGAGAGCGAGCAGATTGCAGGACTGATGGGGGGGTTGACAGAATCGCTGGAGAAAGCTCGATTGGCGCTGGAGAATGCAGAGAAAGAGAGCAAGGCAGAGCGGGAGCAGATTCAGCAACAAGATAAGGAGTTGCGTACACTCCGGAAAGACAGGGAAGATCAGCTGGAGCTGTTGCACCATTTGACGATGGCCGCGGAGAAGTTTGATTTGCAGCTGGAATCGATTACGAATAGTGTATGGGAGACCTACAATCTTACTATGGAGCAGCTGCTGAATTTGCAGGGTGAGGGGGATTTGAGGGATGCTGAGGGTACTGAGGCTGCTGAGGGTGCTGAGGGTATTGAGAATGCGGGGGCTGCAGGGGATGCGGAAAAAAATTCTGAGGATGCAGGGGACGAGAAAGATCGGTTTGATGTGGATGCGGCGAAGGAGCGCGTTTCTGTGCTACGCCAAAAGCTTCACAGGATTGGAGAAGTAAATCCGCTTGCCATCGAGGAGTATCAAGAGGAGAAGGAGAGGCTGGATTTTTATGAGCAGCAGATGGAGGATTTGAGAAAGGCGGAACTGGAGATGAGGGATACGATTGCAGAGATTAATGAAACGGCGACGGAGCGTTTTAATGACACATTTGAGCTGATTCGAAGTCATTTTCAGGATGTGTTCCATCGATTGTTTGAGGAGGATGATTACTGCGATCTGGTGCTGGATAGTGATTCGGAGGATCCCCTTGAGGCGAAAGTGGAGATCAGGGCGAATCCGAAAGGGAAACGTCCATCGAATATCAGCCAATTGTCTGGCGGGGAGAAAACCTTGACTGCAATTGCGTTTCTATTTGCGATCTATCTGGTGAAGCCCTCTCCGTTTTGTGTACTGGATGAGGTGGATGCACCGCTGGATGATGCGAATATTGAACGGTTTTCAGGGATGATCCGGTCGTTTTCCGAGCAGACACAGTTTATTATTATCACGCACAACAAGAAAACGATGTCGAAGGCTGAGATGATGTACGGGGTAACCATGCCAGAGACTGGGGTGAGCCGGTTGGTGGGGGTTCGGCTGGAGGATGTGGGAACGTAATTGTACAGCCTGCTAAGTTTGCGGGTTCTGCCGGGTTTGCGAAGTATGCAGGGTTTGCGAGCCTTTCAAAACCTACGAGGCTTGCCGAAGCTTTGCCAGATTTGTTTCCGCTAACAGATAAAGGTGTCCAAAAGGCACCTCTGAGGTATCGATGATGGATTGCCATTCGAAGATGGCCTGCTCTTCTCGTCCAAAATACAGATGCCAATACGCAAGACCGTGATGCAATAACTCTTTGGTTGTCTGATCGGCCGGATAGAATCGGTTCCAGAGTGCATCCGGTTCTGCCTCACCGGCAAACAGTGCAAACAGATCTGCATACAATGCGCTGTTTTGATTGAAAAATGCGGGGTTACTCATCCAGAGGGAGGTCTGAGGCGATGCCTGCTGCCATTTTTTCGAACGAAGATTATACTCCGAATGGGTTTTTGCCATGGCCAACGCATCATTTACATAGGAATCATCTCCTGTCTGCTGACTGACGATCATAGCCCAGAAAAGTACCGGCAGACTGGGCTCGGAGGCCTGGTTTGGAACGAACTCTAGTAACTCACTCAAGAGGCCTGCCGCATCCTCGTACTCCTCCTCCAGGATGTGGAGAAAGGTTCTTTGATGCAATATTTCACGGTAGATTGTACCGTCCGGATCGGTTCCTGCGTGGTAGTCCATCAACTCTGTTGCGGATTCAACGCGTTCCATCGCGATTTCTAGATCGTCTTGTGCACGCTGAAAGTCACGAAGCTGCATCCAAACATGCGACCGCCCGAGAAACACCCTGGGGTCTTCCGGAAATTTGAATACTCCCTCTGCATATAAAGTAAGAGCTTCCCGGAAATTTCCCGTTGCCGTGGTGGCCGTGGCCAGTGCTAGAAAATAGGACTGATTCTCTGGATCAATTCGATACTGCTTCATGGCCTGTAAAAATGAATCCTGAACAGCAATGGCAAAAGATCCACGCATAACCGGAGTGGTGAGTGTATCGCCCAGTTCAGAGAAACCCTGGACTGAACCCTCTCCAAAAGAGACGCCAATATCCACAGAATTGTTCCCGGAACTTTTGGTACTCCCTTCACCACCGGGCTGGTCTGCTGCCGGGTTGGAGCATCCGTACAGGATGCCGAGCCCTATCAACCCGAGTAAAAAGCAGCGTTGGCAGAAACGCAGCAGAGAAATGCGGGACATGGTACGGAGAGGGTTTGAAGGATTTAAGGATGTGTGGACTGTGATTTGTGAACAGCAGACTGTGGAGTGTTAAACGGGATCTTGTAGCAAATGGGGGAATTTTTTCTTGAATTTCTGGACTTTCGGGGCGATGACAATGGAGCAGTAGCCCGCATTGGGGTTATTATTGAAGTAGTTTTGATGATAGTCCTCGGCCGTGCTGTAGTTGGATAGTTCCGTGATTTCGGTTACGATCGGGTCGTCCCACAGATCGGATTCATCGGTTTTTTTGAGAGAGGCTTCGGCAATCTGCTTTTGCTCCTCGTTGTGGTAGAATATAGCAGATCGGTATTGCGTTCCTACATCGGCTCCCTGGCGGTTGAGGGTAGTGGGATCGTGGGTGTGCCAGAACACTTCGAGAAGTTCTTCAAATGAGATAATGTCGGGCCGAAAGGTAATTCGGACTACTTCAGCATGGCCGGTGCGTCCTGTTGTGACCTGTTTGTAGGTTGGGTTGATCACATGACCGCCCGCGTATCCGGATTCGATATCCATGACACCACTTACACGTTGGTAGATGGCCTCTACGCACCAAAAACAGCCCGCACCAAAGGTGGCAAGTTCGGTTTGTTGAGATTGAGTTTTGTCTGGGTCCGAAGTGTTTTGGGACTGGGTGCCTGTGTTGTGTGAAAACAGAATTTGGCTGGTATGCATGGGAGTAATCATCATCAGGATCAGAAGTGCAAGGTTCATTGGAAATATGGTTTGGGTTCAGAATAGAAGCCAGATCAGAATCAGGATCAGCATGAATACTGCCCCGATGGTGCGTACTGGCGAGGACGCCGGAAATTCGTAGCCGCAAATGGGACAAACTTCTGAGGTCGCATCGACATCCATCGCGCAGGAAGGGCATTCTTTCTGTTTTTCCGACATAATGGTATGTTGATGTATCCGTGCTGAATCCAAGTTGAATTCATGCTGAATCCACAGGGAATCCGGCCTGCTTGGTGAACGGCACAAAAGTAGCAAAATTGCCGGACTTTTTTGCAAGGTTAATGGTTCCTCATTCGACTCAGATCTCTTATATTTGGATCGCATTTATGAATGCGCATTTGTGTACGTGTATTTGTGCGCGTGTAATTATTTTTTGTTGTAAAGCAGTTTTTAAACCTGACCCCCAAGAAGTTGATTCAACGTATTCAATCGATTTACCTGTTTCTGGCATCTATCGCGGCTGCCGGCCTCTTCATTACTCCTGTAAAAGAGCAGATTTTTCTGGATCCCGCTGCTTGGATTTCTGTGCTGTTCATTGGCGCGTTGATTTTGGCCTCTGCGACTCCCTTGGCTGCGATTTTTTTGTTCCAGAAACGTGGTATGCAGATGCAGGTTGTTCGTGCCGGGCTTTTCTTTTCCATTGTGCTGCTGGGTTTTGCGGTTGGAGTTTTGCTCTCCATGGGAGGATTTGGACGGTTTATGCTTGATGAGATCCTCAGTACCGGGCTGCCGGTCCTGTCTGTTCTCCTGCAAGCTCTTGCCCTTCGCGCCATTCGCCGGGATGAGGATCTTGTAAAATCGATCGATCGAATCCGGTAACTTTGTGAATTCGGCTGAAATAAGAGATCCAAGTGAATCTGTCCAACCCGGTACGTTACGGCTGTTACTGATTCTCGGTGCCGGTATTTTGACGTTTTCATTTTCGCCGATTTTGGTTCGGTTTGCTCCGGATACCGATGCCACTACGCTTGCCTCTCTCAGAACCATTTTAGCCGTGCTTTTTCTGTTTCCGTTTTGGTTCCGGAAACGTACGAGTCTTACAGAACTGGACAGACGCGGGGTTCGGCCGGCCTGGCTCATGTTTGCCGGAGCCTGCCTTGGTATCCACTTTTCGTTATGGATTGCGTCGGTTCAGTTTACCTCGGTGGCATCAGCATCCGTGCTTGTAACCATTCATCCGATCATCCTTATTCTATTCGAACGTTTCCTGTTCCGACGCAACTTTCCTGGCTGGGTTTGGGCGGGGGTACTTACGGCTCTTGGCGGTTCGATTTTGCTGGGTCTCACCGATCACGCAGGAAATGAAACCTTCCCTCATGCTCTGCTTGGCAACAGTTTTGCCGTCGGGGCAGCGATCATTTTTGCGATCTATTTTTTGCTGGGTCGAAAAGCAAGGCAGCATACTTCCTGGATTGATTATGTTTTTTATGTCTATGCGACCGCTGCTGCTGTTACCACTGTGATTACTCTTGTCCTCTCTGGTGGTATTCCGGAGGTCAGCCGTCAGGCGTTACTGGTCGCTGTTCTGCTGGCTGCAGGGCCGACCATCCTGGGACATGGCTCTATGAATTTTGCTGTGAAGTATGTATCCCCTACCCTACTGTCTACTCTTATTCTTTCCGAGGCTGTATTTGCTGCATGGATTGCTTTTTTTCTATTTGATGAGATCCCCTCCACAGGTTCCTTCGTAGCGATGGTCATTATTTTTGTTGGAATTGCCTTGACCTGGTCGGG
>PZPG01000021.1:18547-24787 GCA_003045995.1 Bacteroidota bacterium | reverse complement strand
AAGGAGTAGATGCCCGTAGAGTATTGATTGTTCCTGTTTTTTTGGATTCTTCCTCTGAATCTGCGATTTTTGATGTATGATTTTTCCATGATGCAGGAACAATCCGATAATTCATGCGCTATGAATCCGAACAAGTCTACTGTTTTCGCCGCCTTCCTTTTTTCTGTGCTGTTTGTTTTGCTGTTCATCTCTTGCCAGGGCGATCAAGCGAGTCCCATCAACCCGAAAAATGTAAAAAATTCCATCGTTGCAGAGGCGCCGGTGGATCGCGATTATTCCGACATAAAGCGGGATGGTGTGCTTCGAATGATCACTTACTATAGCTCGAATACCTACTTTTTGCATCGTGGCGTGGAGATGGGTTTTGAATATGAACTGGTGAAGGCGTTTGCGGAAGAGCATGATTTGGCGCTGGAGGTAGTGATTATCGGGCCTTCGGAGAATCCATATGAGTTGTTGAATCGGGGTGTGGGGGATGTGATTGCAGCGAATTATGCAATAACACCGGAACGTCGGGAGGTGGTAACGTTTTCGCGACCGTATAATATGGTGAATCAAATTTTGGTGTTTTCTGCGGAGATGGAGGAGATTCCAGGTTCGCTGGAGGAGGTTGCAGAGCGGGATGTCGAGATCGCTGTGCATCGGAATAGTTCCTATTATCACAGGTTGACGGAGTTGGCGGCAGAAGGATTTTCGATGAGGGTGAGCCCGTTGCTGGCGGATGAGGGGACGGAGGCGGTTTTGTTGCGGGTGGCGTCGGGGGATTTGGAGGCGACGGTGGCGGATCACAATATGTTTGATGCAGCGAACCGGTATATTGACGGGTTGATTCCAGGGCCTGTGATTTCGGAGATGGACACAATTTCATGGGCGATCCGGAAAAATGCGGAGGAGCTGGAACTTCGAATGAATCAGTTTATGTATAAGCATTTTCGCTTTACAGAGGATCCGGATCGGTTTCGGCGGTCGGAGTTTTTAAATGTGATTCGAAAGCGGTATTTCGAGGGTAGTGATGAGGTAATGGAGTATTTGAATCCGGAGTGGAATGTGGATTTGATGGGTAGGCTGTCGCCGTATGATGAGCTATTACGGTCTGCTGCGGATTCGTCGGGGCTGGACTGGTTGTTGTTAACGGCGATTGTAGCGCAGGAGTCTCAGTTTAATCCAGGGGCGAAGAGCTGGGCAGGGGCGGTTGGCTTGATGCAGGTGTTGCCGCGGTTTTCAGATTTGAGTGAGGAGGAGTTGTTTGTTCCAGAGGTGAATGTGCGGGAGGGGGTACGGATTTTGAGGGATCATCTGGAACACTACGCGTATATGGACAGTACCAATCAGTGGGCATTTGCGCTGGCCACTTATAATGCGGGACATGGGCATGTAAGTGATGCCCGGCGTTTAGCGATGGATTTGAACCGGAATCCAAATGAGTGGGAGGATGTCTCTGACGCGCTGCTACGATTGATGCAGAGGCGGTATTACCAAGATGCACGGCATGGATTTGCGCGTGGGATCGAGACGGTCCGGTACGTAAGCGAGATTAAGAACAGGGTGCGTACATACCGGAGTGTCTTAACATCAGCGGATCAGCGTTACTAAAAGTTATTGCGTTCTTACTGTGAGCTCATCTCTACGATCCAGGATGGCTGCTGATTTTCTTCCATTAGTAGTTTTCGCAGTTCTTCGGCTGTTTCAATGGCATTTACCTGGCCAAGCTGTACACGAAACCAGACATCGCCTGTTTCTTCGTTTCCATAACGGACTACAAATGCGTTGGCATACCCTTCCGATTTCCAGTAATCGGCACGTTTTTGGGCAGATAGTTCGGAGCGCCAAGATTCGACCTGGATAGCGAAGGCTCCGTCTTCGGTGAACTCGATTTGTGGTTCCGGCTCGGGTTCAGGTTCTGCAGGTGGTTCAGGTGAAAGTGTGTCGGCAGCTATGGAGTCTGCCTCCATCTGCATGGCAGTGCTGTCTGTTTCAGTTCCGGTGTTGGATGCTATTTCTGTGGATGGCTGACTGCAGGAGGTTATCGTGATGCCAATGGTCAGCAGGGTTATAATAAGTGAAGAAATTTTCATAGTAGGTGGTGTTTGATTTTTATTCATACCGTCGGAAAGTACACAGAATTGGGGATTATTAAAGGGGAATGTTCCTAAAAATTTGGGTATCTTGCATAGAATGATTATAAATAAGAGTAATTGCCTAGAAGATGTTACTGGTCGTTAATGATTTGGTGAAATCGTATGAAGCGGGTGTTCCCGTTGTGGATGGCGTGGATCTGATGGTGGCCTATGATGAGATTGTGGCATTACTGGGACCGAGTGGGTGTGGTAAAACGACATTGCTTCGAATGATTGCCGGGTTTGAGATGCCAGATAGAGGATCGGTATTGCTTGCAAACCGGGTTTTGACGTCTCATGATCAGTTTGTTCGTCCGCAAAATCGTGGGGTTGGATTTGTTTTTCAGGATTATGCATTGTTTCCGCACATGACAGCTTTGGAGAACGTGGCGTTTGGTTTGAAAAAAGTAGAAAAGAGGAAGCGACATGTATATGCGGAGGAGGTGCTTTGTCGTACTGGAATGGGGGATTTAAAGCACCGATTCCCGGCTGAGTTATCGGGAGGACAACGACAGCGTGTGGCTCTGGCCCGTGCGATTGCTCCGGAGCCATCGTTGGTCTTGCTGGATGAACCGTTCTCGAATTTGGATGCACTGCTTCGTATCGGAACCCGTAAGGAGGTTCGATCGGTGTTGAAGAAATCCGGGATGAGTGCCCTGCTTGTGACACATGATCAGGAGGAGGCTTTGTCGTTTGCAGACCGAATTGCCGTGATGAATGACGGTCGTATTGAGCAGGTAGGAACGCCGGAGGAGGTATATTACCGTCCTGCTACAGAGTTTGTGGCTCAGTTTTTGGGTCAGACGAATATCCTGAAGGCGAATGCCGCCGGAGGGCGTGAGATCATGACTCCGTTAGGGTTGATTGGTCTGGATCGTGAGGCTAAAGGAGATATTCTCTGTTCGATTCGGCCAGAGCACTTAACGATAGAAAAGCCATCGGTACAATCAGGGGGGCAGCAGCTTGGGATTGTGGCATCAAGAGAGTTCAAAGGTCACGACATTACCTATCAGGTGGAGTTTGGTTCTGCCAGATATATTGTGCATACCGATAACAGAGTGTTGTTTGAGCCCAGTGATGAGGTCCTGGTAAAACCTCTGGAACACGCTGTCGTGCTTCGCTCCTGATCTTTCTCAGTTATATCCCTCTCAAACTCAGTTCTATCTATCTCAAAACCAGGCTTTTCCGGTAGGCATAAAAAAAAGGCAACCCGGTTGAGGATCGCCTTTTTTATTCTGCAATTCTTGCCCGAATTTACATGCCGGAAGGTGTAAATGGGTAGGGGTTGAGCGGGTAACTTTCTGCCCGTCGGTTTTTTAAGCAACCAGGCGTGTCCGTATCCATTTCCGCTTCGGCACAGGGTATGGGAGCCTTTCCTAGCCCTTGTTTGTCGATACGGTCTTCACTGATTCCGTTACTAGTGTAGAAATCTGCAACAGAGTTTGCACGGCGCAAGCTCAAGCGCAGGTTATACTGATCTCCACCGATGTGGTCGGTGTACGCATCAATCCGAACCCGGAAAGCAGAAGCGCCCATCAGCATCTCAACGTTCTGAGATAGTTTGGCTGCAGCTTCATCCGTGATATTGGATTTATCGAAACCAAAGTTGACAGTTTCGAGTTCTGCGATGTAAGCGGGATCCATGTTATCAAGCGGATCCGTATCCATCTCTAATTCTTGGTTGTCCGCAAAGCCGTCACGGTCTGTATCTGCACTGTTAGGGTCCGTTCCATGGGTATTCACTTCATCTCCGTCTGATAGAGTGTCGCCATCGGAATCCGGATTAAGAGGGTCGGTATTCGTCTCATTGACTTCCTGACCATCTGTAAGTGCATCACCATCAGAATCGGTATTTAGTGGATCCGTGTTGTAGACCGTTACTTCGTCTCCATCGGATAGGCCGTCACCATCACTGTCTGCAGAAAGCGGGTCCGTACCATACTCAGTGATTTCGTCGTTGTCGGACAAGCCATCACCATCGGTGTCGGGACTCAGAGGATTGGTGTTGTAGACATTCATTTCATCAAAGTCGCTAACGCCATCGCCATCGGAATCGCGTGTTGTGAGTTGCTCTTCTGAAAGGGTCTGCAACCACTCGAGGGTCAGCACTTCGGGTTCTGGCTCTGGGCCGGGATTACAACCCTGGAACACAAAAGCCGCCATCAAAACAGAAAATGTAAAAAGTCGAAATGTATTCGTCATATTGGACTCCTTTTGAAAATTTGATTTTTTGCGGAATTCAAAGTTATTGAAAAATTGAATCAGAAACATAACAAATAGTTTCGAGAGTATGCAAAATTTTTGGCGGTAAGCCGGAAGAGTGATATCTTGGCAATCTAGTCTAGAAATACCAATCTAAAGGGGCTATAGCTCAGCTGGCTAGAGCGTCGCGCTGGCAGCGCGAAGGTCTGGGGTTCGAATCCCCATAGCTCCACTCCCCCTAACCCGAATTTCATATCAACCTATGAGATTCGGGTTTTTTTGTTTTTTGATGTCTTGGGAACTTCTCCATATCCACAAATCTGCTCCACATCCACTCTTCATCCTTCCGGTTGACGGATGACAGAAAGAATGACTACAGGATATTACTATGATGATGAGAAAACTGGTTTTGACTGGAACACTTTCGCTGATGGTCGGCATCACATATGCGCAAGATCAAGCGTGAATCTTTGGGTTGGTGAGTGAAAAGGCATCCGGAGAAGCTCTGATTGGTACAAACGTGATTATTGAAGCTACTACGATCGGTGTTTAAGCGGATCTGGATGGCTCTTATTCGCTGAAAAATCTGAAGCTGGGCACATACACCATTCAGTTTAGTTATATCGGTTTAACAACAGAGGTTCGGGATGTAGTTCTGGCTACGGGTGATGTACTGGAATTAAATGTAGAGATGGACTGGCAGGGCGTAACCAGCGAACAGGTTATGGTAAGAGCGCAGGCACGGGGGCAGATGTCTGCGATAAATCAGCAACACTCCTGCAATTGGATCACCATTGTGGTGTCTTCGGACCGGATTCAATGGGTTGATGAGATGCACACCTATTTCCGTCATGGTTTGCAGGCAGAGCATGTTTCGGGGCTGGATTTGCGCGATGTAACTATTCCGGCTCCACGTGCCGATGAAACAGCGTACTCTCTTACCGATACTCAGTTCACCGCGGGTTCGGACGTGCCATAATGGATTGAATTACCTGCAGGTCATTCCCTTGTCCCATTCCCTACCAGTTCTACACCCCTACCGCCCGAAATCATCCTGAACCCGCACAATATCCTCCTCATCCGACGGATGGTGCGGATCGGAATGTTTCCAGATCTCCGCCACAATCCCCCATTGCGAGGTACCGATCAGTCGATGGCGTTCCCCTTGCTTGAGCTGCACCACACTTCCGAGCGGCAAATCTTTCACCTCACCCGGTTCATCGGTTTCACTTACCATAATGGCTGCTCCTCCTCCAATCACTGTCCAGATCTCCGAGCGCCTGTGATGATACTGCCAAGATAGCCTTGCGCCCGGAGCTACAAGCAAAATTTTTGGGCTCAACTTCGAAAACCCTTCAAAATCGGCCAATCCAAACCCCGGAAAAAACTTCGTAATAAATGCCGCTGCCTGACCCTCATCAATATAGTAAAAACCACCCCAAGGACGCTCATCATCCATATTTGTGGTTTGAAAACCCAGCTCCTTCAGCGATTGCAAAACCGACGAAAAAACCTCTCCTCTGGGGGTATCAGCAGAAAAATACAGCGAATCAGACATAGCTTTTAAAAGAAATTTACATGAATCATAATTGTTGATGGGGCCACACATCGCTCTTTCATCAACCCGAAAAATACAAAGCTTTGTGCTAAATATCCCCCTACTCCTGCACAGTGAATGTTGCCGATCCCTCATAGTCCGCGTCAAATCCCCATCCCGGTCGCCACCATAAGGTCGAAGGCTTGGTGTTTTCCGGCCGGTCGTGATCCATCCATCCAACGTTTAGCCGAAATGCCTGCGATTCTTTTGCGCTCGCAAAGTAGGAGGCCGGTACCGCAATTTCCGCGATACGTGTGTGCCGATCGCCGTTTGATGTTACGCTCATCTCGCCAGAAACCGTGATCGCCGGATCATTCCAGCGTA
>PZPG01000021.1:13605-18492 GCA_003045995.1 Bacteroidota bacterium | reverse complement strand
TCAAACGAACGCTCGATTTTGTACAATTAAAGGTCAACTCCACTCCGGTTACTCTGGCAATGCTGGGGAGATCGGGTATCTGCCAACGTCCGGTTTTTTTGAAGAGAACGGGCAGATCGAACATGCTCACCTCGGTTTGTCGTTCAACGTTCCGGCACTCTTCGAAATGCTTCAAGAACAGGGGTTTGATGCAGAAACTCCACAGGATCTGGAGACGTTGTTTTTGGAGAAAAACCCGGTATTGTTGCAGTGGATTGATGAGGGAGCTCAAAAACTGGCCCCCGCGATGCTTGCGGTGGAATATATTATCGATCCCGAGGCCATTTTTCTTGGGGGACGGCTGCCGGATATCATTATCAATGAGTTACTCTCACAGCTTCAGAAGTATTTGCCGGATCTTCATTTTCGGGAAAATAAGCAACATCCTAAGCTTCGAAAAGCTACGGCCGGTGTAGAAGCCGGTGCGTTAGGAGCGGCGATGATTCCACTCTATACATTTATGTCGCCACTTCCCTCTGTGCTGATGAAAGGAGAGGATCAGGATCAGGAGAAACTGAATGGTGGCGGGTAAGCGATGTGCAAAAAGAGCACAAAAGTTCGTGAACCTCACGCCGGAAATCCTTATCTTTGATGTTGGGGCAAGTCTTATGCAGCCAGCTCCCTTCGAATTCCGTCAGGGTCGGAAGGCAGCAGCGGTAGAAGGTCGTAGCGGCGTGATATAAGTAGCTTGCCCCTCTTTTTTTTCCTATCTCTCTCGTTCGATTTCACTCGTTCTCACTCGACTCATCGAACACCCTTTTGTCCGCCCAGTCCATCCATTCTAACTTTCAACGCCCGCAAGTCCCCACAACCGAAACAGCTCTCCCATCACCCCGCTCCTATTGCAACCTGCGCAACAAGCAATGCTCGCTTACGCCCGCTTGCGCCCACAAACAAAACGCCTCTCCCATCACCCCGTCCCCGTAATCGCCTCGGCGATCTGCTGCGCATGCACCCGCGAATTTTCGATGAACAGGGAACTCGTATCCATCCCGCCACACACCACCCCAGCCACAAACACCCCCGGCCGATTCGTCTCCAGCGTCACCGGATCGAACACCGGCATCCGCACCGCATCCTCCGTAAGCCAGATTCCAAACGCTTGCATCATCTCAAAATGAGGATGGTAGCCAATCATCGCAAATACCACATCATTGGCAATCGTCCGGATCCCCTCCGGCGTCTCCACCACCACCTCGCGCTCACGGATCTCACGCACCTCCGACTCAAAAAACGCCGCGATCTCACCCGACGCAATCCGGTTCACAATATCCGGCCGCACCCAATACTTCACACTCGGCTTGATCTCCGGATACCGAACCACCATCGTCACCCGTGCACCCGCTCGCCACGTTTCCAGCGCCACATCTACCGCCGAATTCCCGCCTCCCACCACCAGCACATCCCGAAATGCATGCGGATGCGCCTCCTTGTAGTAATGCCGCACCTTCGGAAGCTCCTCGCCAGGCACCCCCAACAAGTTCTCCTGCCCATAAAACCCGGTCGCCACCACGACATTCCCCCCGTGATACACTCCCTTTGACGTTCGCACCTCAAAATCCCCCTTCTCACCAAGCACCTCCTCCACAGTCTCATACAGCCGAACATCAAGCCCAAAATGCACTGCCACGCGCCGGTAATACATGAGCGCCTCACTCCGGGTCGGCTTCGGCCCGTGCGAAATAAACGGCACACCCCCGATCTCAAGCCGCTCCGACGTAGAAAAAAACGTCATATTCACCGGGTAATGGTAGATCGAATTCACCAGGCACCCGCGCTCCAGCAAAATCGGATGAAGGCCGCGCTTTTGGCATTCAATCGCTGTGGCCAGCCCAATCGGGCCAGCTCCAATAATAAGAACCGTGTCTTTATGTGCGTGCATGGTTAAGGGTTTGTTTCGGGTTGATGGGATTGCCATTGCGGGCTGTAGGATTGGTATTGGCTTGCGGGCCGATGGATGTGTGTAGACCTGCGAACCGCTTAAGGTATTGGCTTACGAGCTCCTCCTGCCAGCCAGCCGGCATACTCCAGAACCCCACATGCCCCCCTTTCTGAGGGAAAACCGTCTTCAGGTGTGGCATGTCTGCCAGCTCCCTCACCGGCACCGTTTCGAATGGGCAGATGGGATCCTCCTTGCTGTGCAAGATAAGACCGGGTGTGTGAATGCGGTCGATAAACTTGCCGGAGGAGCACTGGTGGTAGTAATCTTCAGCGCTTTCAAAACCGTGGAGCGGGGCCGTTACCTGATCGTCAAATTCGTACAGAGTATTGCCTCGAAACTCCGGCAGATCGGTATAGCGTGCGCGTTTTTCTAGGAGTTTTTTCTCAAGCGACCGTAAGAACCGAAGCTGGTAGATCTTGGCGAACCCGCGGTTCATGGTTTCGGAACCGGCTTTTAGGTCAAAAGGTGCCGATATGGCTGCGAATGCCTGCACGGCTTTCACTTCCGGCGATGCGGGATTCGACTTTGCGAGAAAATTGAGAATCACGCTGGCGCCAAGGGAAAACCCGGCTAGTAGGATGGGTCGGTCTAGGCCGGGAGTTTGATTCAGGATCCAGCGTATTAGGGTGGAAAGGTCTTCAGTTTCGCCGGAGTGATAGAACCGGCGAGCCTGGTTCATGCGACCGCTGCAGCTTCGGAAGTGAAGAGCTGCGACGTCAAACCCGTCCTGGAGAAGCATCTCGGCGAGCCGGCGGATGTAGTAACGATTGGCGTTGCCTTCAAGGCCGTGAAGCAGGATCACCACAGGGGGTGGATGATGCCCGTCAAATTCCGGATTTCGCTGTGATGTTTCCATCCATTCCAAATCCAGCTGATCCCCGTCAGGTGTGGGGATTTGCATGCGCTGCATGGGCAACCCGGGGGATGAGAACAGGCGTGAGCACAGAATCGTATGCGCATGACCATTGAAACACCACGGTGCCGAACGGAAGGGAGGAAATGATGCGCTATGTAATGATGCGCTATGTGGGGTTTGATGTGTAGATTTCAACGTTCTGTATAACGTTCTGTAGGTTGTTTATCTATTTCGAAGTGTATGTCTAAGTGTACGCCTAGGTGAAAGATACCACTTTTCAGGACGCCGTTCCCCTGCGTTCCGTCACCTGCGTTCCCCCTGCGTTCCCCCTGCGTTCCGCCCTCTACGTTCGGAGGTGGACATTGACCGCTACATTGCCTATTCTTTGCACACTTTTTTGACGTATTCGTTTCTTTCGTTTTTTTTCCGCTTCAACCAAGTTTTATGAGTACCCGCCAGCCTCATCCACCCATTCAAACCAAGCGAATCGCCGCCATTGATCTTGGTACAAACTCTTTTCATGCGCTCATTGTCGATCTATATCAGGACGGACGGTTCGACATTGTCGACACTCTCAAAGAGATGGTACTGCTTGCAGAGGAGGGTGTTACTGATACTCTTTCGGAAGCGGCTATGGACCGTGGCGTAGAAGCCCTTCGCAGGATCAAAACTCTCACGGATCATCGCGAAGTTGAGGAGGTGGTGGCGTATGCGACCAGTGCCATTCGGGAATCGAAAAACGGGGGTACGTTTATTCAACGGGTGATTGATGAGCTGGGCATCAAGATTCAGGCCATATCGGGTCGGATGGAGGCGGAGTTGATTGGACTTGCCGTGCAGCACGGTGTAAAAATATCAAGACGACCCTCTCTGATTATGGATATCGGAGGAGGGAGTGTAGAATTTATCATCGCCGATTACTCAAAAACGTTCTATTTGACGAGCAAAAAACTAGGCGTGGCAAGGATGCGAGCGGATTATCTGAACAAAAGCCACGATCCTGTCACAAAGGAGGAGATTCAGACCCTTGAGGCGGTCTTTTCACAGCAGTTGCAGGACGTAGCACAGGCGTTTGCCCATCATCGCGCAAACATCCTGATTGGGTCGTCAGGTACCATGCAGAACATCGGATTGATGATTGCCGAATATTACCAGCGTCCTCCACACCTAACGGTAAACGAGCTGTCCTTCACCGCGAAAGAGTTTTTTTCGTTCTATAAAAAAGTGATCGGGTATACTCACCAGAAGCGAGCTAAACTGAAGGGATTGGAGGAAAAACGCATCGATTTGATTGTTCCCGGCCTCATTCTGGTGAATTTTATCCTCAAAACGTTTTCGATCAAAACCGTGAAAATTTCGGCACAGGCGCTACGGGAGGGAATCATTTTGCGCTACTTAGAGAAGGAGCTCCCCGTATTTGATCGGTTGCTGAAAATTACCAATCCCCGGCTTCGTACGATTCTGGAGCTGGTCGAGAAACACGACTGGCATGAAGTTCACTCGCGACATGTAGCCATGCTTGCACTCCGACTGTTTGATGAGTTTAAGGAGGATTTGGGTCTGTCCCAAAACGACCGGGAACTTCTGGAGTTTGCCGCCCTCACTCACGATATTGGGTATCACATCTCCCACAAACAGCATCATAAGCATGCCCTCTACATGATTCGAAATTCGCGGCTGAGAGGATTCAAAGAGTGGGAGATTGAGGTGATCGCAAATGTTGCCCGGTACCATCGGAAGTCGGTTCCGAAAAAGAGCCACGAGTACTATCAGCAGTTAAGTCCGGAGCACCAAAAGAAAGTGCGTATTCTTTCAGGTTTCTTACGGGTTGCAGATGGACTGGACCGGAGTCACTATCAAAATGTGCGTGACATTCGGGTAAAGAAGGGAAAAAATAAGTGTACGATTTTACTCACCTCCGAAACAGATCCGCATTTGGAGATCTGGGGGGCAGAGCGGAAATCCGAGCTCTTTGAAGAAGCAACAGGACGAACGCTGAAAATCAAGTCGGACGTAATCCTACATCCGTGAGTGTGTGCCTACCCATTGG
>PZPG01000021.1:0-13513 GCA_003045995.1 Bacteroidota bacterium | reverse complement strand
CCGCATCAACCCTCTTCCGCGAAGCGCTCTTTAATCTTTTGCACATATTCATAGCGCGCTTTCACGCCGGCAGGATGGCCTAGCCGCAAGCCAATACCCGCCGCCAGCAGCAAGACCGCTGTAAGCTTCCACTCCCCTCCCTCTGCGGCAGCACTAAAAAAATGGATCCAGCCCAGCGCCGGCAATAACGCAAACACCGCAACTAGCACATATTGATTCGTCGGCGCAGGAACTTTCCGGATAAACCGCCAGACCCCCGAATAGATGAGATTCAAATACAGGGCGCCAACAATCAGCAAAATCAGCCAGCCCTGCCAACCGGGAGCTGCTACCTGAGAAAAAAACAGATTGGACGTGAGAATCATCGCCATCGAGATCATCATCACCCAGGTTGAGTAGGCAAAAATTCGAACCATATCCTGCATTTCCCTACTTTCCAATCGTCTGACATAGTTCCAGCAGAACTCCATTGGCATCCTTAGGATGCACAAATGCAATCAGCTTATTGTCTGCCCCCCTCTTTGGCTTCTCATTCAAAATCCGGAACCCACGGGCCTGCAACCGCACCAACTCCGCCTCAAGATCCTCCACCTCAAAGGCAACGTGGTGCAACCCCTCACCCCGTTTATCCACATAGTTCCGGATCACCGAATCCTCGCCAATCGCCCCAAGAAGCTCCACCTTCGACTCCCCGGTTTGAAAAAACACCGTCTCTACACCCTCACTCTCCACCGTTTCCCGTTTGTCACAGGGCTTATTCAGAATCGCCTCAAACGTCTCTACCGCCTGCTCCAGATCCTTTACCGCAATGCCTATATGATCAATCCGCATAGATCAGTATAAAATTTGATTTTTCATTGAGTTCATATACCTTTCAAAATACGCCTTTTTGAACATTTTTCTATAGGTTTGATCTTCTGTCAGTGCGAACGTCCAACCATAATTTTATGCGGGTTGATGTAGAAATCCGTCGCACGTACCAACCTCTGATAGAAGGCGAAATTTTTGTCCTGTATTTCCGTAAGAACATAACTTTTAGACCCCATGAAAACGTTCTTGTCCTGCAATCGTATGATAACAGATACTATAACACGTGCCATAAAACGTACCATAAAAAGTGCTACTAAATATTCTATAGCCCTGCTGTTTCTCATCACCCCGCCCTCTTTGCAAGCGCAGCAACAGACCGATGCACTATCTGCATACGATGCACTGCCCGCAAACAGTGCACTGTCCGCAAACGATGCCCTGCCCGCGTACGATGCAATATCTGCAAACGATGCCCAGTCACAAATACGATCCGCTGACGTCTATAAACGCGCAGAAACCATGCTCAACGCATCTGCACGGCAGCACACCTACCGCATGAGCATCACCCCAACCTGGCTCGAAAACGACCGTTTCTGGTACATCGCGCGCACCAAAGAAGGGTTTCGAACCATGCTCACCGACATTCGTGCAGAACAAAATGAGGAAGCCTTCGACCACCAGGCACTAGCGGATACGTTGTCTGCAAAAAGCGAGCAAACCGTAGATCCCGGCCGGCTTCCTTTAAGCGGTCTAACCTTTCAAGACGATCTCTCCGGATTCACCTTTGAATTCGATGGCAGCCGTTGGACCTGCTCCCTACCTTCACTGAATTGCACCCGAACCGGCGCAGCCCAAAAGGTCATCCCCAACTCCATTCCATCGCCGGACGGACGCTACGCTGCGTACATCAAAGAGCACAACCTGATGGTATACGATTATAAGGCAGGTCTCGAAATGCCACTCACCACCGACGGCGAAGAGCACTACGGATATGGCATTAACAATCACGGATGGTGGCGTTCCGATACCCCGATTCTTACCTGGTCGCCCGACTCGCGCCGCATTGCAACGTTTCGCCTCGACGAACGCGGAGTAGAGCCCATGGTTCTATGGGAGATGCAAGAAGGCCGGCCAAAGGCAGATATCTGGCCCTATGCCCTCCCGGGCGACTCCGTGGTTCCCATGCTGGAGCGGGTGGTACTGGATGTAAAAGAGCTGGATGTCACCTTCCTGAACGTCGCACCGGATCATCAGCGAACCTCCAATTGCTGCGGTTTGGTTCGGGGTGATGAATGGGCCGATATTGAGTGGAGCCGGGACGGGAAGAAGCTAGGCTTTGTCTCCACCTCACGAGACTACAAAGATGTGTCCTTGAGAATCGCCGACCCGACGACAGGTATCGTTCAGGAGATCTACCAAGACCGTGATGAACTCTTTTTCGAGTCCAATCTATCCTCCCGTGGCATCCCAAACTGGCGTATTCTGCATGAAAGCAACGAATTTATCTGGTTCAACCGAAGCGACAACTGGGGACACCTCTATCTGCACGATCTCCAAACCGGTGAGCTGAAAAATCGGATCACCGGCGGCGATTGGAATGTGATGGACGTACTTCGGGTGGATGATCAGGCACGTACAGTTCTGTTTACCGCTGTCGGGAAAGACCCAAATCAAAACCCATACTACGAAGCTTTATACCGAACCAGTCTGGACGGCAACAGTGAGCCCATTCTTCTCACTCCCGAAAACGCCGACCACTCTGTATCGGTAAGCCCCGACGGCCGCTGGATCATCGACACCTATTCCGATATTCAAACGCCACCCATTACCGTTCTACGTGATCAAAAAGGGGCAGAGGTGATGGTGCTTGAGAAGGCAGAAACCGACGAACTGTTTGCAACCGGCTGGAGAGCACCCATTCCCTTCACAGTGAAGGCACGCGATGGCGAAACCGATCTGTATGGTATGATGTTCCTCCCCTCGGATTTCGACTCTACCCGCTCCTACCCCATTGTAAACATGATCTACCCAGGACCACAATCCGGAAGCATTAGCACCTGGAGTTTTTCAGCCTCCCGGCGTGGAAATACACACGCCCTGGCCGAACTCGGCTTCGTCGTTGTGAAAATCGATGCATTGGGAAGCGGCCCGAAACGATCTCGGGTCTTCCACACCGCATACGCCGGGAACATGATCGACAACGGACTGCCAGATCAAATCACTGCCATGGAGCAACTCGCTGAGCGCCACTCCTTCATCGATCTTTCCCGAGCCGGCATCTATGGCCACTCCGGAGGTGGGTTTGCAACTGCAGCAGCACTCACTCTCTACCCCGAATTCTTCAAAGTGGGCGTTGCAGGAGCCGGAAACATGGACAATCGCGGTTACACGTACTACTGGGGTGAGAAATATCAGGGACTGCTGCAACATCAAACCGAAACAAGCTCTGGTGGCATGGACACCGACAACTACGCTTCCTCGGCTGTCCACAATTATGCGGCTGGTCTGCAGGGTAAGCTTCTCATCACCTACGGATCTACCGATACGAACGTGCACCCAAACATGACGCTCCTGCTCATCGACGCACTCATTGCAAACAACAAGGATTTCGACCTCATTGTGATGCCCAACCGCAGTCACGGCTATGCCAATGAACCCTATATCATCCGCAGAAGCTGGGACTACTTTGTAGAACACCTGGCCGGTAAGCAGCCTCCAAAAGAGTATCAAATGGGTTCGGATTGATGGGAAACAACGTCGAGATCAGGCGATCGTTGCCCCGTAAAACCAAAGTACAGAAAGAGCGCGCACTGGAACTTCTACAGGATCTGTATCGAAAGTTTCCAAACCCCGAAATCGAATTGGTGCATAAAAACACCTTTGAACTGCTTATTGCCACGATCCTGAGTGCACAGTGTACCGATGTACGGGTAAATATGGTTACACCTGCCCTTTTTGAACATTATCCTACCCCGGAGGCGATGGCAGAGGCTCCGCTCGAGCACCTCGAGGAGTTGGTGCGCACCACCGGTTTTTTCAAAAACAAAGCCAAATCGCTCAAAGAAGCTTCGGGACGGATCGTCCGGGAGTATGGAGGGGAGGTTCCGGACACTATGGAAGAGCTACTCACCCTGCGGGGTGCAGCGCGCAAAACTGCCAATGTGGTGCTGGGGAATGCGTTTGGAAAAAACGTAGGAGTGGTGGTGGACACGCATGTAAAACGCCTCTCGAACCGCTACGGACTCACACGCGAAAAAAACAACACCGACAAAATCGAAAAGGACTTAATGGCGTTATTCCCACAAGAGAGCTGGACCGACCTATCTCATCTTCTGATTCAGCAGGGACGCGATGCCTGCAAAGCCCGGTTTTCCGTACCACCCGAAGATGCCATCTGCATCAAATATGGGAAACGATGCGAATGCCAAAAGATGAGAGGGTAACCAATTGAGGAGAGGGTAGTCAAACTGGCAATCACAACCTACGGAAAATCTGCCGCCATTTGAGCGCCCATACCCTCCAGACCGCCTCGCGCATAATCGCTTTGGACATTTTAGACCGTCCCTCTTGGCGCTCGTGGAAAATAATCGATACCTCCCGCAGCCGGAAACCCGCCACCCAGGCACGAAAATGGATCTCAATCTGAAACGCATATCCGTTGGAGCGGATACTATTCAGATCCAGTGCTTCAATTACCTTGCGATGGATACATTTAAATCCGGCGGTTGTATCCTTCACTGTCATTCCAGTTACCATCCGTGCATACAGATTGGCCGAATAGGAGAGAATCAGCCGGCTTAGCGGCCAGTTTACAATGCTAATACCGTTCGCGTACCGAGAGCCAATGGCCAGATCCGCCCGTCCGGAGCGCACCTCCTCAATAAGGCGAGGCAAATCCTCCGGGCTGTGCGAAAAATCCGCATCCATCTCGCAGATATACTCATATCCATGATCCAAAGCGTACCGAAACCCACGAACATATGCCGTTCCCAATCCCAGTTTTCCCTCCCGTTCAATTAGGTGAATCCTGCCGGGCCACAGTGCAGCCTGCTCACGAATCAGGTCTGCCGTTCCGTCCGGTGACCCGTCATCCACAAACAGAATTTCGATCGCCTCCTCCAGGGCCATCACACGTCCAATCATCCGAACCACATTTTCGGACTCATTGTACGTTGGGATGATAACAAGTGCTTTTTTATTCATTTTCAGCGGCATTTCACTGTCCCTTGGCACGAATCACCGAAAACAGTGTGTTAAACAGAATCTTAAAATCCAAAATCAACGACATATTCTCAACGTAAAAAAGATCATATTTCGTCTTTTCAAAAACATCGTCCAGTGTGGTGTCATACTTCCATTTAACCTGTGCCCACCCCGTAATTCCCGGCCGGACCCGTAGCCGCCGGAAATACATCGGTATCTCCTTGTTAAACTGCTCCACAAAGAAGGGGCGCTCCGGACGTGGGCCCACCAAACTCATCTCCCCCTTCAGCACGTTGTACAACTGCGGAATTTCATCCAACCGAAGCTTTCTCAAAATGCGGCCCACCCCAGTCACCCGCGGGTCATTCTCCGTTGCCCAGGTCGGACCTGTTTCCTGCTCTGCATCCACTACCATCGTTCGAAGCTTATAGATCGTGAACGGTTCCCCATATCGGCCAACCCGAACCTGCTTGAACAATGCCCCTCCCTTCGAATCCTTCCGAATCCAAACCATCAGAATCAATAGCAACGGAGCTGTCACAATCAACCCGAAAAGAGAAAACACAATATCCAGGGTGCGTTTCGTAATTTTCTCCCAGAGCGGCATCACATCCGGCGAAATTTCGATCAACGGCAACCCGAAAATCTGATTGGTTTTGTTGAGCCCGATCACCAGCTGATGAAAATCCGGCAACAGTTTGATCCCCACATCCGGATGATTTACCTGCTGGAACACACGTACCAGATCCGCCCGCTTGTCGGGATCCACCGCCACGATTACATCCTGGATGCCCATCTGTGTTACTAGCCGGTCTACATCCTCCACATTCCCGATAATCTCATCCTCCGGAACCTCATCCGGGTGATGCTTCCCGTTTGGCACACGCACAAACCCAAGCACCTGCATCCCTAGCGTACGATTCCGCAGCAGATCCTCATAGATATTAAAAGCTGTCTTCCCTGTCCCGATGATGATCGCACGGTGCAGGCCTTTCCCTCGCTTTGCATACATTCGCTGAATAGTCCGGATCACAAAGCGGTTCAGCGACATCCATCCTCCCATCAGTGCAAAGTAGTGCAATGCCATCAACCCGACCCCGCGCTCCATGACTAGCCCGGACGCCGTTACTGTAAAATAGAGAATCAGCACACCGAGCGTCACAGCCTTGATCACCTTCACAAACTCATCAAACCGGGAAATCAGATAGAGACGCTTGTACAAACCCGCAAACACAAACAGGGGTAGCCAAAATGTAGCATGCAGCAAACTCACCACGAGGGAACTCCAACCATACTCGTTCTCAAACACTGCCTGTAATTGAGGATGCAGCGAAAGGAACAGAACCATCGCCAAGAAAACCATTAGCTGGTCTGATATTGCCGTAAAAATAGTATCTTTATGTCGTTTTAGATCGACCAAAAATATGCCTTTTCAGAAGTTTGGAGATGTTCGCCGGAATATGCTGGTTCTTGCTGGAATTTGCTGGAATTTTTTCGGGTTGATGTAAAAACCAATCCTCTGAGTACCCGGCTACTGGGTTGCATTTTCCCCGAAAACAAGGCAGGACGCAAACCAACTAAGATGCAACTAAATCTGGATAGAACTAAATCTGGATAGAACTAAATCTGGATGCAACTAAACCAAGATGCAAACCAACCAGGATTCAACTCTTTTCGCAAGAGCATAAAAGGTACAACATTGTAATCAAAAATAAATTTACGATTTGTTTGAGCTCCATCACACCGATCCCCACACTAAAGCAAGACGGGGTACTTTAACCACCGATCACGGAACCATCGATACCCCTATTTTTATGCCGGTTGGCACAGTAGGCTCGGTGAAAGCGGTCCATCAGCGGGCCCTCAAGGACGAGATCCAAGCGCAGATTATTCTAGGCAATACCTACCACCTCTACCTCCGGCCGGGCAACGAGATCATGCGCGAAGCGGGTGGATTGCACCGGTTCATGCGCTGGGATCTCCCCATCCTTACCGATTCCGGTGGTTATCAGATCTTCTCTTTGTCGGGGATGCGTACCCTTACCGAAGAGGGAGCCCGCTTCCAAAGTCATCTCGACGGATCGAGCCACCTCTTCACCCCCGAAAACGTGGTCGAAACCCAGCGAATCCTTGGCTCCGACATAATGATGATCCTGGACGAATGTCCGCCCTACCCCGCAGACCGAGATTTTGTAGAAAAATCGATGCATCTCACCCATCGCTGGGCAAAACGGGGGCGTACCGCTTTCCTCAATACCAAACCCCTCTACGGTCATCGGCAGATGCAATTTGGTATTGTGCAGGGCGGAACGTATCCGGAACTTCGCAAGGAATCGGCAGAGTTTATGGCCTCGCTTGGCTTCGAAGGACTGGCCATAGGCGGGCTTAGTGTTGGCGAGCCCACCGAATTAATGCTGGAAATAACCGACCAGAATACAAGCGTTCTGCCTAAGGAGAAACCACGCTACCTCATGGGTGTTGGCACTCCATCCAACCTGCTCCATGCGGTAGCACGAGGCGTAGATATGTTCGATTGCGTCATGCCCACCCGCAACGCCCGCAATGGCACCATTTTCACAGGAAGCGGACGCATCAACCTGCTAAATGCAAAGTGGAAACACCATCACAAACCTCTCGACGAGTCCTTCCCATCCGATCTTTGTGCTTGCTTTTCGATGAGTTACATCCACCATCTGTTCAAAACCAAGGAACTTCTGGGGCTTGAGCTAGCCTCCAAACACAATCTTACCTATTACCTTCGCTTGATGGAGGAGATTCGGAACCGGATTGATGAGGGGACGTTTCATGGCTGGTACGAATCGGCGGCGGCAGAATCGGAGAAGAAGGTATAGAACCGGCCTGTGCCGTCAAAAGTGTGGTGCCACGGGCCAGAGACTTCAGCAGGATGTCAATATCAAGCCACAGTGAATAATTTTGCAGATAATACAGATCGAATTGCTCCCTGTCGCTTTCCCGCCGGATCCGGGATCGATTAAGCTGGGCGTAACCGGTAAGCCCTGTCCGGAACCGTATCCCCTGCATTGTACTTGCCCTCATATTTTTCTTTTCGGGTTGATGGAATAGGCTGAGCGGGCTCGGATCGCCAGACGGGTTGGGCGGACTTGCAGGCACACGGAGCACGCGAGCCGGAGCTCCTACAAAACTTAACCTCCCAAGCCAGATGGAGCTCAACACACGTCGGCGGTTTTCCCAACGTGCAGTCCAGTTCTCGCCAATACCTCCTGTACCTTGTGTTCCTCCTGTTTCTCCTGTTT
This sequence comes from Bacteroidota bacterium, assembly GCA_003045995.1. Lineage (GTDB taxonomy): Bacteria > Bacteroidota > Rhodothermia > Balneolales > Balneolaceae > Sam29DG08-bin30. The sequence continues at coordinate 5,225 of PZPG01000021.1, read as the reverse complement.
CTCCTGTTTCTCCTGTTCCACCGGCAAAACCCTCACCTGGAATCAATAACCGGATCCGGTGCTCTTTTTTCCCGTCCCACACCATCACATCCTGAAATGTATCTGCAGATGCCTCCCGAAATGCTTTCCGCCCTCGTGAAGCAGCCAGAACCGGAGTCAGCGGCACCATCACCCCGAGCAAAACAGAAGAAAGCACAAGATCGAAGCTTCGTTTCAGGAACCGTTGTACCGATTGAAAATAGGGGAGATCCAGCCGGATCAGGGGCAGGTCGTCCAGGTACTCCACTTCCGCTTTGCCAATCAGAAAATTCATCTGATCGGGAACAACTTTCGTATCCACATCAAGGTCTTTGAGGCGGCGAACACACTCGATAAGCTCCGTGTGGGTAACTGATTCCATGAGAAAGATAACCAGATTTGTCTGGGTTTCACGCACCACCCGCTCGATATGAATGGTGGAGCCTAGGTAGGGAGGATGGTGGGGCCTATTTGTACCCGAGTCTTCCATGCCCGCTTCCTCCAGGACCAACGCCTCCGTGCCAGGCCACTTCTGCCCAAGGACACCGGTAATTTCCACATGCCAGTGAACGCGGCTGTTGAGATTGTCTGCCATTTGTGCGGTTCCGGGCCCCGTTCCCACCAGCAAAACCCGGGTTGGTTTCACTTTTCCCTCCGACTGCCTGGGGCGTCGTTTGCGATTGATGCGTGCCAACCTCACACTCAGTACGCCAGCAAGGGCAATGAGAGCTGCTACTACAATAATGATGCGGGAGAATGCCAGATCCCGGAGAAAAAATGTAAGTACCACCAGGGATATAAAGCTCAGAAGCACGGTTTTAAGGCTGTCCGGCAACGAATCTTTGTTGGATTTGAGAAGACCGGAAGACTGGGCATAAAGCAAGTATAGTGCAGACAGAAGCAGATTGAGCCACAAAAACGGTAGATTTTCGAAACTAAAAAGGCGGCTGGGATCGAAACCGATACGAATGCCCAGCGCCAGAAACAGTGAAAGATTGAGCACAAGCAGGTCGATGCCAGCCTCACGAATACCCCGTATCTTAGCCAGAGTAAATGTAGCCAGCGTACGCATTTTTACCGCCAACCAGACGCCTCCTTTTAACAGTTTCGAATACCGGCTGGTGTAGTGCTTATCAAAAAACAGAAACAGTGCATCGTTAAACACTTTGTTGTAAGTAAAATCGTCCCGTTTACTGCTTTCGCCTTTGTAGTGGATGATGGATGTGTCCGGCACATAAAAGAGTTTATGCCCTGCCTGGTTCACATGGTAACATAGGTCGATGTCTTCGCCGTACATAAAGAACCGCTCATCAAAGCCGCCAGCCTGCTGGAGAACTTGTGTCCGGAAAAACATGAACGATCCTGAAAGTACGGGGATTTCCGACGGCTCATCTTCATCCAGCCAGCCCAGGTAATACCGCCCAAACCGCCTGTGCTTCGGAAACAATGCCGTCAGGCCCGACGCTTTGTAGAAAGCGGAACGTACCGTTGGGACAGATCGGCGTGACTCTGCCGCAAAACTGCCATCGGGGTTCAGAATCTTGCAACCGCATGCCCCGGCCTCCGGATGGCGGTCCATAAATTCGGTTAGTGTCCGGAGGGTGTCCTCCTGCAGCAGCGTGTCCGGGTTTAAAAGTAGGGTGTATCTGCCCTTTGCAAGCGGTATGGCTTGGTTGTTTGCCTTTCCAAACCCGACATTGGTTTCGTTTTGAATGAAGGTGACGTCGGGGAATCGTGGTTTCAGAAATTCGACGGAGCGATCGGAAGAAGCGTTGTCGATCACAAAAATCTCGGTCTGCAAGGTACTGCTCTGTTTGCTATCCAGTTTGCTGTTCTGTTTGCTGCCCTGTTTGCTCTCCTGTTTGCTGCCCTGTTGCCCGGCAGTTGCACGTCTCACAGATTGAAGGCAGTTGGCCAGAAACTCCTTCACATTGTAGTTCACAATAATGATGGAAAGATCGGGTTGAGTGTCGGGTTGATGGTTTTGCTTCTGGCTCATTACCATCCTAATTTATTCATAAGAAAATCCCATTTTCCGCGCAGTCCAAGCCGATATCCAAATTTGGACGCCGTCCCCCGCCACAAATGATCGATATAATCATGCATCGGGAAATCTGTTAGCCGGTATCCGGCCTGCTGAGCTTCATAGAAATGTTTCAACCCGGGTTGTCCATGATGAATGAACGGTGAAAATTGCCTGTAGAGGTCCGTTTTAAGCAGAAGATACGGAGTTAGCAGGATAGGAAACCCATCCGGGTCTTTGAATCCGCGACGATTCACTCGAATCTGTCGCCCTGCAGCGTACATACTCGGGTCCTTTTCCAGTTGTTCGATCGCCTGCTCTAAAAATCCCGGGGTTTGAGTTTCGGTGTCGCTATCCAAAAAAAAGACGTAGGGCGTGAACACCATTTCACGCACCGCTTTGTCGAGCGCTGGTCCGTGAAAGATGTTGGAGGGTTCTCTGTGAACAAGCACTTCCGCGCCACCCTCTGCACTTTGACCCCATTCCGATAAGCCCGGCATCTCAATCTCAAGAAGCACCTTTTCTGAATCGGGAGAGCTTCCGTTATCAAAAACCAAATAGGGTATAGACGGATACCATCGCTGAAATGATTCTACAGTTTTGCGTAGTAGTTCTGGAGTCTGATAGTGAACGGTCACGACGGTCACCAGGCCAGGGAGTTCCTTTTGTATATTTCGGCTCATCGTATCACCACAATTTTTCCAACTCCTCGGTCTTTCCCATCCGGGCTCAGCGCTACAATGACGTACACTCCAGTAGCCACGTGTTCACCACTTGCATCCTTTCCGTTCCACGATGCAGTACCACCCCGGTTTTCGATTTGTTGAATCAATTGTCCGTCTGTTGTCAGGATTCTAATTGTGGTTTGATCGGATAACCCTTCAATGACAATTTGATCATGCCTGTCTGAACGAAACGGATTAGGGTAGGCTTTGAGGCGGTTCATCTCGCCAACCGGGTCCACTGGAAGATCCTGGTACACCATCAAACCGGCATCCGTAGCAATATAGAGTTCACCCGTTTTGGAGTTCACCTCCAGATCCGTGATTCCGTCGGACAAGAGCGGGCTGTTCTCGCTGGTAAAATGAGCAAGTACCCGATTACCCTCACTGTTAATGAGCCAAAGTCCGTTATTGACGGTACCAATCCATTTTTGGTTTGCCGGATTGACTGCCATGGAACTCACCTGAATGTCCCGAAGTAAAAACGAGTTTTCAGCCTCCGGATCTGCATTGATGAGCCACTGGGCCGTTCGCTCCAACACCGATCCTGTGATTACAAACTGAGGGAATAGATACCTGGCGACCCCTCGCTCAGTACCTACCCAGATCTCACCGTTCCGATCTTCCACAATAGCGTTCACTTTCATATCCGGCAGATTGCCGCCCCCAGAATCATCAGTTAGCTTTACAGATTGCATGTCCCCGATCGTGCCTGGTGCTCCGGTATCAACCACCAGCAGACCTCTGCCAGCCGTGGTAACAGACTGCAGGGTAATCCACTTCTGGTCATTGGAATCGATAAACAGATCCACTACTTCATCCCCAAACTGCATAGCCTCCGGTTTCGGGTAAGGAATCCAGGAATCCTCGCCAGCCTGCTGTACATAGAGCGGCTCTGTGGCAAACCGGCTGGTTGCCCATACATTGTTGCCTTTATCCGCCATCAGTCCGGTAATCACTACAAACTGATCGTTGTCCGCTGCCCAACCACGAAGTAATGAATTTCCAGCGTTAAAAACCTCAATTTCGCCACTTTGTTTGTGATGGCGTACAATTCCGCGCCCCCAGCTGCCAAAATAGTAGTACTCATCATTGGCTGTGGTGGTAAATGCCTGACGATAACGCGCCTCGTTTAGCTGGTCATTATTCTGACGATGATAGTTTTCCCAGTTTCCATCCCGGAATATGGCGTACCCTTTGGCATTATCGAGAAGCTCATCTCGTTGAGAGCGTTGGGTTGTCCCGGTGATGAGCACATCTTCATCAAACATCAACCCGTCAAAAAAATTCAGACGTGGGCCGGATGGAATTGGATAGGTGCACTCTCCGGTTTGTGGATCGCAGACTCCCAGTCCTTTGTCCAATGTTCCTGTGTAGATTCGATCCGATTCCACATCCCCTCCATCCTCCGAAAGTAGATCCAAATACAGAGCGTCTTCCACACGTATTGCATCGGTTGGAACAAGCTGAACCGATCCATCTTGTGATATCACGAGAATCGTTTCACCGCTAACTGCACTCAGATACTCACCGGTACGGCTCCGTGCAAATCCATCTGCCGGCGCACTAAGTTGATCAGATAGAACAAATTCACTCCACACCCCATCAACGAAACGAAAATTCTGTAGCCCGTCGGTTGCCAATATTCCAGTTTGCCAGATTTCAAAGGAACTGATCCCATTTTCAAGAACAGAATTGCTCGCGTCGAAGCTCTGCCAGGATGATTCCTCTTTCAGGTTGGATGAGAGACTAGCAATGGCAAATCCCTCCGGCGTCGCCACGTAAATTTCCGTATCCGTAACTGTAAGATCCCGCACCGGTATACCGCGTTCAAACGTCCCAATCTTGGTGATGGAATCTCTAACCAAGAAACTCTCCGTATCATAGATCACAATTCCAAAATCGGTAGATACATACACACTCGTTCCATCCTCTACTATCGTACGAATCACTTTGGATGGAAATGTCGTTACACGAAAGATATCCGACAATGATCGAAATGTTGCCGTTTCGGGATCAAACAAATCCATCATGCCATCCGAGTATCCAAGCATCAAAAGATCTTGACTCTGCAAATAGTGAATGGTTGTTGCCTGAAGCCGGTACATACCTTCAACGGGTGTAATAACTGCATTCACAGAACCATTTTTGTACTGATAAAGCCCTCCTGCAGATACTGCCCAAATGCCGTGGGATGGTGTATAAACGATCTTATCGGTTTGATTGAGGGAGGTGATGGCTCTCCATTTACCATCCTGGGCTTGCGTCACTCCCATTGGAAAAATGAAAAAACAAATAAGGAGCGAAAGCATCAATGGCAACATCAATGGTAGCTTCAACAACGGTATAAGCCGCAATAAGTTTGATTTCACAGGCCTGTAGATAGAGATGGACATTGTTGAAAAATACCGAAGCGCCTGAGAAAAAAAAAGCCGGGTATGCGAGGGGCATAACCGGCTTTG
>PZPG01000072.1 GCA_003045995.1 Bacteroidota bacterium | reverse complement strand
TGAGGGTTCAGTCATCCCTTATTGATGACATACGTTTTGACGGCCGTAACTTCGTGTAACGCTTCAAAGCCTTTTTCGCGTCCGAAACCTGATTTTTTCATACCACCGAACGGGAGTTCTACGCCCCCACCCGCACCATACCCATTCACATACACCTGCCCGGCATCGATGGCGTCAGCAACTCGGTGCGCCCGCCCGAGGTTTTCTGTCCATACCGCAGCAACAAGCCCGTATTCGACGTCATTGGCTAGACGAATTGCCTCCTCTTCATCCCGAAATGGAATCACAACGAGTACTGGGCCAAACACCTCTTTTCGGGCGATGGTACTTTGCGGATCGACGTGTGTTAACAGAGTGGGTGGATAGAAAAATCCATGGGAAGGAAAGTCTGGGGCAGAAGAGTCTGGGGCAGAAGAGTCTGGGGAGAGTGTTTCTAGGGAATGAGAGCTCTGCGATGTGGAGTCCGGTGATGGATAGCTCTGTGATGGCGAGCCCGATGGTGCAAAATCTACCGTCGCCTGCGCAGCGATTTCAGCACCTGCGGTCACCGCCTCATCCACAAAGGTCCGGACCCGTTCCAGCTGCTTTTCGCTAACGAGTGGTCCAACATCAGGATTCCCATCCGCTGGCCCCACTGCCAGCGACCGAAATCGATCCGCAAGTCGCTCTACAAGCAGGTCGTGAATCTCCTGCTGTACCAAAACCCGCGATCCTGCCGAACATGTTTGTCCTGCATTCTGAATAATCGCATTCACCAGCACCGGCAAAGCCCGCTCCAAATCGGCATCCGCAAATACGACCTGCGGTGATTTTCCGCCAAGTTCCAGCACTACCGGCCGAATATGCGCTGCGGAACATTTCATCACATGTGCCCCAACTTCCGGTGACCCGGTAAACGCAAGATGATGGATTCCGGGATGATCGGCAAGTGCCTGCCCCGCCTCTTCCCCGGTTCCGGTTACCAAATTGATTACCCCGGGCGGAAACCCTGCTTTTGACATCAGTTCAATAGCACGTACCACTGCCAAACACGCATCTTCCGCCGGTTTCAAAACGGTGGCATTTCCCGCCGCAAGCGCTGCACCCAATGTTCGTCCCGTCATTTGTAAAGGGTAATTCCACGGGATGATGTGTCCCGTCACCCCGAGTGGAACACGTTTGGTAAACACGAGGTGTTCTGCGCTTACCGGGATGGTGTCGCCATGAATGTGTTCGGCTGCTCCTGCATAAAATTCCAGGTATCGTACGATTTGGCGAGCGTCGTTTTGCGCCTGGCGAAGTGGTTTTCCGGTGTCGGCCGATTCGATTTCGGCCAGTTCATCGGCATGATGCAGTAAGAGGTCGGCGGCTTTCCGAAGCATCCGGCTACGTTCGGCAGCCGGTGTTTGTTTCCAAACGGATGAGAATGCCCGGTTTGCGGCCCGCACGGCAAGATCCACATCGCTAGCACCGCTCCTTGCAATCTCGCCTATCTTGGTGCCATACGACGGGTTGATCATCTCCAGCGTACCCAGAGACCCTTCCCGCCAAACACCGTCAATAAAATTCGTTGCTTTGGTCATTCAACATACCCTAGAAAGCTCCGGTATGTGCAGAACAGTGAAATACAGAGGTAGCTCCCGTGTCGTGCATCACCCCCGATCCAATGGGGGATCCCGGCGGTGTGTATGGTGCGTCCGGTGCAACAAAATCTTCTGGCTCGTCGGTGGCCCGATCGATCATCGAAGCTAGATGTACGTAGTGGGATATTTGGGTATGCAGGCGGTCACTTTCCCACTCTTCCATTTCGGTGGTTTCGAGTGTGTCTTCCAGCTCTTCCGTTGCCTCCTCCAGCCAATCCATGAGGTTGTAAAGGTTCATGGCGGTTACAGCCTGGACATCCGGGGCGGCAGAGGAATCCAGCGCAAGGCCCAGAAACGATCGCATGACCGCTGTATTTATAGCCCGCTGAATGGCACCTTCATATCCGTCTGGCATGTCAGCGCGGATGGTTTGGTCGAGAACGGTACGGATCATCTCTTGAAGTGATACCTGGCTGGCATCCCGTGCAGATTGAAGTGCAAGCCGCGCGGCTCGGTTTTCTTGGAAGAGGAGTCCTGCCGTGAGTTGGGCGGCGGTTTCGGCCATGGCAACCGGATCGAGTTGTGGGGTGGTGTATCCCTGAAATTGTTCGCGTGTGGTTCCGATGCCGGCGGGTGGCGGAGGGATGAGATCGAGCAGATGCTCAGGAAGTGCAAGTTCGGCCGGGTCGAGTGTGCGAAGGATCGTGGTAAGTGCCGCTCGTTGTTGCCCGGGGGATACCACAGTCGGTCCCGCTTGTCCATCACCCCGAACTGTATAAGCAAAGTCGACCCCACCGATGAGTTTTACCACGGACTCGGTTTGATAGCGATGGAAGAGATAGATGGGTACGAGTACGTTTTGGAGGTCGGATACGGGGCGACCCATGCGGATGTTGTTCTCGCCAAAGCGGTCGAGTGCCGTTCGGCGGATGTCCATGATGTGATCCATTTGCGTGGGTGCGTCGGTGCCGTAATCCCAGAGGTGCGCACGGGAATCGCTGCCGCCTTGGGGTCGTGCCGCTTCATCAGACAGGTAAAAGAGGCCGGATTCGAGGGTTTCCTGCATGATGGCGTCGAGTTCGTCCTGTTCGTTGGCATTGTCGGGGAAGTCCTGGTAGCCCCAGATGATTGCGCGTTTGTCCCATTCGCCGATGCCGGTTCCATAGGCGTTGTCGAGGGTGATGGGGGAGTTTTCGTTGTTTGACGAGGTGCTACCGGTTGCAGAGGTGTCGCCGGATGCTGAGTTGTTGTCGGTTGTCGAGGCGTCACCATTTGGGGAGTTTTCGCCGTTGGTAAGCGTTGGCCGCGGGTGGGGGTAGTCCATCACGGATGCGAGGTCATTGACGCTAGACGAAAAGTTGTGCATGAGGCCTAGTGTGTGGCCGATTTCATGTGCAGAAAGTTGGCGAATTCGATGAAGTGCCATTTCGATCATGGCTGGGTTGATGTTTGGGTCGAGATCCCCCGCATCATTTTCAGCGTACGGCGCAAGTAACCCCTCCGCGATCATGTAATCCTGGCGAACCCGCAACGACCCCAGCAGCACGTTCCCCTTGATGATTTCACCGGTTCGCGGGTCGGATACCGACGATCCATACGACCATCCGCGCGTGGAGCGATGGACCCAGTTGATTACATTGTAGCGGATGTCGAGTGGATGCGCATCGTCGGGAAGCATTTTCACTTGGAATGCATCAATGTAGCCGGCTGCTTCAAACGCTTGATTCCACCAACGGCCACCCTCCAGCAGGGCGGTTCGGATAGGCTCTGGCGTTCCGTTGTCGAGGTAGTAGATGATCGGTTCCACAGCTTCACTCCGCTCAGCACTCGGGTCTTTTTTCTCGAGCCGGTGTCGTACAATGTATCGGGTGGTGAGTGGTTCGCCGATTGGGGAGCTGTAGTCCTGATACGAGGTGGCATAGTAGCCGGAGCGCGGATCGAACGCGCGGGGTTTGTAATTGTCGTCGGGCAATTCCACGAAGGAGTGATGCATCCGCACGGTCACAGCGTCGTCGGACGGGGCAACGGAGCGAAGCCATCGGCCGGCGCCAGAGCCTTTAAAGGTAAGCATCGCTTCAAATTCGCTGTTTTTCGGGAAATTAAATGTACCCGGCATGTGGATAGCAGAACGAGACGCATCAATCGAGTACGAGCCCTGTCCCGAGGAGCGAAGCCGTTCGGAAACCCCATGCGCATCCTGCATCAAAAACGGCGTGAGATCCACCAAAATTCGCCCATCCTCCTCAGCAGCCACCTCAAACCCGAATAAAACAGACTGGGCAAACGCTTCCTCCACCGACTTCGCTTCGAGTGGCACGCCTGAGGTCGCTCGATAGCCAAGATTCGGCTGAATCATCATCACTTTGGGGCCAATCCGCCGGAAAGAAACGATCCGCGTATTGCCCAGCTGGCTTCGGTCGAGCCCGATATCGTTGGAGCCAATACCCGCGGCAAGTGCATTCACATACAAAAATTGTTCGTCGAGCCGGTCGATCTCCAGCCAGATCTTGTCCGCGGCCTCATCTCGCCAGAACGTAAAAAACCCGTCGAACTTCTCCATCCCGGCGGTTTTCTCGCGAATGCTAGGCAGCGTGCTTTGTACAGTGTTTGTAGATTTAGATATGTTTGTGGTTTGAGATATGTTTGCGGACTCTACCGTAGTTAGGGGTTGTGAGATGATTGTTAGCTCCGTGAGATTTACGGACTCTACCGTAGTTAGGGGCTGTGAGGAGATTGTTAGCTTCGTGAGATTTGTGGACTCAGTCGTAGTTTTGGTTTCAGTGGTTCGGGTTGATGCGGATGCTTCAGTTGGCCCCGCGTGGGCTGTATGTTGTACGAGCAGGAGTGCGAATCCCATCAACCCGAAAAGGAAAAAAGATTTGAACGCGGACGTTTTGATGAAAGGATGTGATATGGAAGGGTGAGACTTGGCTGGATGATATGCAGATGGGTGCGTCATAAATTTGATTGGTTTGATGAGTTGGGTTGATGGATGGGAGTGACGGGCTGAAATATCAATGCTTTTAAGATGGTTTTCAAGCGTATTTAGTCATCTATACCAATATATGCCACAATAGCTCCGTCAGGCATTTCTGTGTAATTTGTGTTGGTTTTTCCCATCGTTAATTGAATTTTTGTGCTATAAAGCCTGTATTTACCAATAAGTGTAGGTATTTACTCTGAACAAATGCAGGTATTTACTCTGGATGATCTGGTGACGATTCTGGAAGATCTGACCCCCCAGCCTGGAGGAAACGGGCTCCGGGGCAGCATCATCAGAAAGGGGGCAGTTTGAAACAGAATAACCGCCAACTTTTTGTGGAACTTACAGATGGTTTCAATAAGCAATCCTACTTTTTCGTCTTCAACAATGGGCGTTTGGCCATCCTGTTGGAGGTAAAACCACATTATGAGCTGTGCTAAATCCGCTCAATTTGTTCTCTAATTGTTCTATTTGTAGCTTTTTCTTGTTCATATCGTAAGGGTATAGCCTGACATAATGAAGCAAAAAGTAAGTCTATATTCTGACAAAAAAGGAAAGAAAAGTAATCACTTCCCGATGCAAAACCTGGAAAAGATGCTGTCCAGTAGGTCTTCGTTGGTGATTTCCCCCGTTACCGTGCCGAGGTCGTGAAGGGCGGCGCGCAAATCAATCGCCAGAAGGTCACCGGTGAGGCCCATGTCCAACGCCTCGAGCGCCTGTTTCACGTGTTCTCTTGCTTTTTGAAGGGCATCTCGGTGTCGGGTTGATGTAACCAGTAAGCTGCCCCCGTCCAGATCCCGGTGTTCCAGGGCACGCTCTTTCATAAGTTTTTTTAGCGGGTTGATGTTCTCGCCGCTCACGGCCGAAATGATCAAATCGTAGTGCAGGCGCTGCTCCTGTCGGGGACTTGAGGATCCAGAAACGATGGCCATATCCAGATCCGCTTTTGTGCCGACAAGCAGGAAGGGGGTGTCCTTGGCATCCATACGCCAGCGGGCAAGTTCCTGTAGCTCATCTGCGGTGGTGGGTTGCGACAAATCCTTTAGATACACGACGAGATCGGCTTGTTCAAAGGCTTTTTTGGAGCGGCGGACGCCTTCTGCCTCGACCCGGTCGTCGGTTTCGCGTATCCCGGCGGTGTCGATGAGCCGGAAAAGAAGCCCTTCGTAGCTCCAGTCGACGTCGATGGTGTCGCGGGTGGTGCCTGCAATTTCGGTTACGATGGCGCGGTCGCTTCCGGTGAGGGTGTTGAGGAGGGTTGATTTTCCGGCATTGGGGCGTCCCATAATAACGGTACGCACGCCATCTTTAACAAGTCGCCCCGCCTCGTAGGTGTCGAGAAGCACATCGAGCTCTCCCATCACCCCGACAAGAAGGGAGCGAAGTTGTTCTTTGTTGGCGAATTCGACGTCCTCTTCGATGAAGTCGAGTTCGAGTTCGACCATGGCGGTGGCATCGATGATTTGCTGACGGAATCGGCGGATGTGTTCCCCGAGTCGGCCTTCGAGTTGCTGGCCGGCGGCATTAACGGCACGGAGGCTTTTGGCGTGGATAAGATCGGCAACGGCTTCGGCCTGGGTGAGATCGAGTTTGCCGTTGAGAAAGGCACGTTGGGTGAATTCGCCGGGTTCGGCAGCTCGCACACCGGCCGAGAGGATGGTTTCGAGGACTTTTTGCGTGACGAGGACGCCACCGTGGCAGGAGATTTCGGCGGTGTTTTCGCCGGTGTAGGAGCGGGGAGAGCGAAAAAGAGTCACTAGAACTTCATCGACCAGCTCGCCGGCCGGTGTGACGAGGGTTCCGTAGTGTACGGTGTGGGAGGGGGCGGCGTTAGGATCGGAGAGATCGGCACCCCGGAAGCAGGAGGCTACTTTTTCGAAAGCATCGGAACCCGACACACGAATCACCGCGATCCCGCCTTCGCCCACCGGAGTCGCGATCGCTGCAATCGCTGGCTTTTGATCGACCGAATCCTGGCTCTTAGTCAGTGCGGTCATACTCAGTGGGGCCATACTCATGGTTGTATCCTTAGGGTTACTGGGTCTTTTCAGAACGCACCGGCACCTTTTCATCAAGTACAATCAGCGCCTGTATGATCGCTTCGGTGGCGTTTACGTAAAAGTCTGGGTTGATGTTTTCGACGATGTCGCTGGGTTGATGGTAGTGCTCATGATCTTCCACGCCGAAGTACACGAACGGCACCCCTTTCCCATGAAATGGACCGTGATCGGAAGCCATGGTCCAGTCTTGCGGCCAGGCATCGGAATCGTAACCAAACAAGACATTCACCTTGGCATCCGCAGTACCCTCCTCAAGGATTGGCTTCAGAAACGGGTAGTGGTACGTTCCGACCGCATACAGTTCATTTTTGTCGTTGTTGCTAATCATGTCCATGTTGAGCACCATATCAAACCGATCCAAAGGAATCGCAGGATTTTCGGTATAGTACACGGCGCCCCCCAACCCTTGCTCCTCTGCATCGAGTGCCATAAACAGTATGTGATGCCGGGACGGATGTTCTGAAAAGTAACGGGCAAGAGCCAGCAGTCCACCCACGCCCGATGCATTGTCGTCTGCGCCATTGTAGATCTCGCCATCCCGAACCCCAAGATGATCGTAGTGGGCCATCACGGCGATATATCGGTTGTTGCCATCGACGCCGTCGTTATCCATATCGCCGCTACCATCGCCGTTACCACTACCATCGCCGTTACCACTACCATCGCCATTACCACCACTGCCACTGCTGTCTTCACCCCCCATATCCACTCCCGTCCCCGGAATCACACCGAGCAGATTCACTGCCCCCTCAAAACGCTCTTCCGTCCGCGGGTTCACATGCTCAAACGGGTGCTCATACGTGCCATTCACCGGCTCCAGGCCGACTCGCGCATATCGTTTCAGGATGAAATCCCGTGCCCGCGCATTGCCCTCCGTGTCGGTTCGGCGGCCTTCCAGCTGATCCGACGCCAAATACGTAATATCCGACATCAGCTCGTTGCGATCGACCATTGGCACAGCCCCGTCCGCGTCCTGCCCCTGCTGCGCCGGCTGGCATCCAATCAGAACTGTCAAGGCAATCATCCCGAAAAGAAGGAAACGATGGTTGATCATATTCCACGTAATCATGTTCAGCTTGCTTATCATAAAGAATTCGTTTTATAGGGTTGATGTGTGTTGTAGGGTTTCAACATGTGAAGGTTGCTTCATGTGTTGCACTACGTATTGCAGTACGTTTGGAAGGGTCGCTCCATGCAAGGGTTGCTTCAAGTGTCGGCTTGATGCGAGAACGTTTCGCTCATCACTATACAAAGGTAGGGATATGAAATGCAACTCCGCGCGAATGTCATCAACTAGAAAAACAAGGAAAAAATCACCCCTCAAACCCGTGGTTCGCAAACCGGATCGCATCCCGGCTCCACTCCGGCGCATCAACAAACGCAGGCAACACCTCCTCCGGTGTATCCACAAACGTCCACATCGCCAGGTGCCGCTCACTCATAAACTGTTCGCGTACCGATCGCTCCAGCATCTCGCGCAGAGGGTCATAATATCCCCCCGTGTTCAAAATGATGATCGGTTTGGTAAACTGGCCCAGACGCTTCAGTGTAATCGCCTCCAGCAGCTCCTCCAGCGTGCCACTCCCGCCCGCCAGCGCAATCAACCCGTCGATCCCCTCCAAAAACTTCGCCTTCCGCTCGTGCATCGTCTCGGTAAACTCAAAATCGGTCACGCCCCGATGCGCCCACTCCACCTCATTCATAAACCGCGGCATGATGCCTTTAATCTGCCCGCCCTCTGCCAGCACGGTGTCCGCCAGCGTTCCCATCAAACCGGTTTTCCCCCCTCCATACACCACATGCACCCCGTTTTTTACCAGCGACCGAGCCAGTACGCGCGTCGCCTCAAAATAGGTCGGGTTGATGTTCGAGCTGGATGCGCAGTAGACACAGATTCGTTTGGGATCGGACATAATGGAGATCGTTTGTCGAGTGGATGTGTGTGATGAATTTGCCGCGGAGTGTACTTTTAGGTTGCGATGCAGGTTGTGAGTGCGCTTGCCTCGGAGTTTGCGATCGAGAATACTTAGTCCTCGTCCTGATCCTGATACTCCTTAATCGCATCGCTCAGATCCCCCTCTTTCTGATAGAACTTTGCCCATTTTTCCGGGGGATCGGCCGGTGTGGCAAGCGATACCACAATGAGCACCAGCACGGAGATTCCCGCGGCTGGCAGAACAATATATTCCGGCGAAACAAGTGGCGTTTCGCGAATCGAGTTGGCAATGGTGATAAACAACGTCACGCCCATCCCGGTTGCGATGGACGCCACCCCACCTGCCGTCGTCACCCGCTTCCACAAAAATGCTGCGAGCAGGGCGGGTGTAAGGCCGGCCCCAATCATGGTGTATGCGGTAAAGGCCATCGCCAAAATCGTGCTGAATTGCGTGAGCAACAGCCAAGCCACAACACCCAGCACCAGCACCATCAACCGCTGAAAGGCCACCAGTTTTCGCTCCGTCGCTTCGGGGTTGATAAACCGTTGATAGATATCGCGCGTAAGGTTCGTCGAAGGCGTAAGCAGGAAGCTGTTCCCGGTGGAGGTAATAATCGCCACGGCAGCGCCTATGAGTAGCAGGCCGGCAATCAGCGGCAGGCCGATCTCCGAGGCGTATCGCGCCGTGTGCAAAATAATCTTTTCACTCTCACTTTCTGCGAGGAAATAGGTGGACGTCGCATCCAACCCGTTAAAATAGTTGAACGCAAGGATCGCCAGTGTCGCGATGGCCGTTTCGATGACGACGGTTCCAATCACCCAGTATACCACCGCATTTTTTGCCGATTTCTCGTTCTTTGCCGAGTAGAACTTTTGGTACATATTGGACTCTCCCATCAACAATAAAAACGTAGGGAAGAACACGCCCATCACCCAGATCCAGCTGTGATCCCCCAGCACGTCGAACATCACCGGATCGAGATTTGCGGCAACATACTCCCCGCCGCCCAAGTGGAAATAGACGATCGGCAATGCTACCAGCACGGCCACGGTAATCACTGCCCCGTTAATCACATCCACCGAAACGATCGAGAGCATGCCGGCAAAGGCGGTAAAGGCAACGATGAACGCGGCCGTAAGCAGAATCCCCTGCCACTCCGGGATGTCCGCCACCAGGTTGAGCACGAACCCGCCGCCCCGAAACTGATACCCTACAATCGTCGTGTACGCGATCACAATGACC
>PZPG01000004.1:30587-85558 GCA_003045995.1 Bacteroidota bacterium | reverse complement strand
CTCCGTCATCCGCTCCGACGCATCCCCAACTCCCGGCCCTCGCAACAAAATAACGTCCCCGCCCAAGGCGAAGGCCGCATCCGCCATCGCCAACCCCATCTTCCCGCTACTGGGATTCGACAGAAACCGCACAGGATCCAAAAACTCCCTTGTCGGACCCGCTGTCACCAGCACACGCCGACCCGCCAGCGGCCCTCCCAAACGAGACCTCTTCAGCGTCTCATACGCAACCTCTATAATACGCTCCGTCTCGGGCAATCGACCCTGGTCGTGAAGGCCGCTGGCCAGATATCCAACATCCGGATCCAGAACGGTATATCCCATCTCTCTCGCGTGCTTTAAATTTTGTTGCACTGCAGGATGGCGGATCATTTCACCATCCATCGTCGGGCAAATCATTACCGGACATCGAGCTGCAAGTAGTGTTACCAGCACCATGTTGTTCGAACGGCCATGAACAATATCCGATAACGTATTCGCCGTGCAAGGAGCAATCAACATCAGATCGGCCCACTCACCCCACTCGATATGCTTTGTCCAATGAGACCCTGTAGTGTCCTTTTCGGACCAACCAACACCCTCAATTCGCTCTGCATCATCGCCCGAAGAAGATCCCGTGCCCTCCGTATGACTCGTTTCCCCAAAACGATGGTTATCTTTAACAACGCCTCCGTGTAAAGGCGAACTGTCAACACCTGTACCATCCTCAAATATGTGTACAGGAACCGGGTGTCGGCTAAGGGCACGAAATGTTTCAACCCCCACAAAGCGGGTTGCTGCAGGAGTCATCATCACCCGAACATCTGCCCCTGCCTTTTGAAGCTCACGAAGAAGAGTTACAGATTTGTAAGCAGCGATTCCTCCGGTAACTCCCAGAACAATACGTCTGCCGGAAAACATCAACTTTCTCTCTCAGGATATCTGAATGTTGTTTGATCCTCTTCCATCTCATGAACAGCCCGTTGTGTAGCGTGGGGCAGTTCCTCGTACATTCGGGAGATGTTTTGCTGCTCTTCATTGAAGGTGAATTCATCTTCATCTTCAAAACCCTCAAAATACTTCAGTTTTTCATCGATCTCCATCTTCTCCTCGGCAGCGATCTGTCGTGCACGCTTTGAGAGAATCACAACCTTTTCATACTTATTGTTGCTCTTTTCTGTGATTTTATCAATATCGAGTGTTTTAATCGGCATAGTTTCGTGTTTATTCTATGGAAATAAAGGTTGATACGATCGATTTCATTTCGCTGTAAGCTACCTCCAGATCATCATTCACCACAATATGATCAAACTTTTCGGCGAGCGAAATCTCTTTTTCTGCTCTTGCCAGTCTCTGTTCCAAACTGGTTTGGGTTTCTGTTCCGCGCCTGACAAGACGATCTTTTAGTACGTCTAGTGATGGCGGCATCAAAAATATCGACATCACCTGATTACCTAGCTCATCACAAACATTCAAAGCCCCCAATACATCTACGTCGAGCAAGACAAAATACCCTTTTTCTAGCTGATGTTCAACATCCTCACGTAGGGTTCCGTACCGGATGCCATTGTACACCTCTTCCCACTCCAAAAATTGTCCATCCCGGACCCGCTCCATGAAATCCTCCTCGGACAGAAAGTGATAATTCACTCCGTCGATTTCCCCCTCGCGTGGCTTCCGTGTGGTCGCACTTACCGAGAACCGGATCAAAGGAAAATCCCTCAGAAGTCGCTTCGTCATAGTCGATTTTCCACCACCACTCGGCGAAACAAGAATGAGAACCTTACCCCGTTTAGCAGTACTTTTATTCAATGTTCTGTACCTGCTCACGAATTTGCTCTAACTTCTCCTTCGCAACGACCATATCTTGTGCGATCTCGGAGTCACTTGCCTTCGATCCGATGGTATTCAACTCCCGATTCATCTCCTGACACAAAAAATTGAGACGACGTCCAACCGGATCCCCCGACCGAAGAGCTTCGCGGAAAAATTTACCATGAGATTGCATCCGAACAATCTCTTCATTCACGTCCATCTTGTCTGCAAGCAGAACAATTTCCATTTCGATACGAGCATCATCCCGTGTCTTATCGTTCATGAGTCGATCTACTCTGGCACGAAAACGATCTCTAAGCTCTGGAATCCGCTGCTCTGCCAGTTTCTGAACCTTCACTATCAGTTGATCAATATCATCGAGTTGCTTCAAAAGATCGGTCATCAGCTCATTTCCCTCTTTCTGGCGCATCTCCTGAAGTTGTGCAACAGCTTCCTTCACGGCTTTCTGAGCACATGACCAAATAACCTCGAGATCTGTAGCATCCGCTTCTTTGGATACCCAGATATCCTGAAACGAAAGCAGGTCTTTCAACATCAGCGGTTGAGATATGCCCGCATGAAAACGAATCTCATCCAGCATCTTGCTGTACGATTTTACAAGCTCGGGACGATAACGGATTCGGGGAAGTTCCGTTTCTGTCATCTCCAGATTCAAATTGATCAGTAGCTTACCACGCGACATAGAGTTCTGAACCAGCGACTTTAATTCAAACTCCTTCTCCTGCAACGATGGAGGCAACTTCAGACTGATGTCAAGATACCGGCTGTTTAGTGATTTAATCTCCGCCGTTACGACATATCCGCCGTCTGACGACTCCCCGCGTCCAAAACCAGTCATCGATGCAATCATAACTCCCCCTTATCGGATGAATGAACTCCCTGTTGTGACAAACCAGCCTCTCCAGCCTCCCTAGTCACCCCAGTCATCTCAGCCTTCCCAGCCTCATCAGTCACCCCAGTCACCTCAGTCTCCCCAGACACTTCAGCTTCCTCAGCCTCTTCAGACACCTCAGTCACCCCAGACACCTCAGCATCCCCAGCGTCCTGTAACTCCTGCAAACTCTTCAGTTTCTGGAGTGCCCGTTCTTTCAGGTTGATGTATGAGGTTTTGGCGATCTCACCGGTAGTGAATTTGAAAGACAACCACACCAGATACGTGGCAATTACATCTTCGTGGCAATAGGTTTGAATCTGCTCCAGTTCCCCTCGCTTAAACAACGCATACACCTCTGAACCTTCCGCTGTTTTTTTAAAAGGTATATTCATGAGATGTCCCAGATACTTGAGTTTAGGATATGAACTGGCTCCATAATTGCTGAATTCATCCATTAGATCGATATTTTCACGGCTGTAGCGATATCGTATTGCATGCTGCCCCAGGCGAACCGGCATTTGAAGCTCATGACGCATAGCTCGATAGGTAAGAAGAGGAAGGTCAAAACCACGCCCGTTGTGATGAATCAGTCCAAAATCTTTATACGTGTTCATCTGGTCAAAGAGCTTCTGCAATCCCTGCTTTTCATCATTTCCAGACCACGCATCCTCCCTCACCGGTTTCCCATTATCTTCAATCCACAATCCAGCCCAACTCACCATTTGATGAAACATTGGTGGAAAAAATGTGGATCCTCCTTTCGTTAACTCTTGTGAGGCACTCTCTAATAGTTCATCCTCCGGAACTTCAGGCCGTTCCAAAACCTGACCTATCAGCCGTGTATCGGGTATGCTTTCAACATCAAAAACAAAAAACATAAAAGCGAAGGATTAAGTAACCAATTTGTAGTACGCCACTCTGAGACAACTCCAAGGCTGCTCTAAGACAACTCAAAGGCTTCTCTAAGACTACTCGAAAGCCACTCCCAGAGCAACCCTAAAATAGAAAATAGATTGCAAACCCACACGGCTAAAAAGACCGTTCCCCTCGTATGTTCGTTAGAAACTGCATTTGAAACTCATCACCCCGAAACCCAGCACCCAACAGGTACATCGATTTTGTTAACGTGGCTTCCAAAGTCATATCGCCGGCACTCACCGCTCCTAAATTGGCCGCCGCAGCTCCCCCTTCATACACATTCAAATGAACCGCATCGTACACCGCTTGAGAAGTGATCACAACCTGCCAATCACCATCGCGACAATGCCGAATCCAGGCAGGAACGTTGGCTGGCTCTTTCATAGGAATATTTCCACTTCCGTAGGCTTCAATAATCACCACTCCAGGATCGTCCTCTGTGATCCGGTACCAGGGTTGCAGATCCATGCCCGGATATAGTTTAACAAGGCGAATCTTGCGACTGTAGGTAGGCTGTATGGAAAAAAAACCTCGCGATCGTTTCCAGGTTTCGTGCAGCTCGATCTGGGTTCCGATATCGGCAAGCGGTGGGTAATTGGGGGATGCAAATGCGTCAAAGTCTCCAATACTGATCTTGGTGGAGCGGTTCCCCCTGAACAGTTTATCATTAAAGCAAATGGCGACCTCGTTAAGAGGCATGGTTGCCAGTTCGATTGCATTGATGAGATTCCGCCTCGCATCGCTGCGGATGTTACTCATGGGAATCTGGCTTCCGGTAAAAATGACCGGTTTAGAAAGGTGCTGAAGAGCGAAAGAGAGGGCAGACGCGGTGTAGGCCATAGTGTCTGTACCATGCAGAATCACAAATCCGTCGGCACGGTTCCAGTGATCATGAATGCAGTTTGCCAGTTGGGTCCAGTGGGTCGGGTGGATGTCCGAGCTGTCCTCAAAAAAGAGTTTCAGAGTTTCGATCTCTGCGATCTTCCCTAATTCCGGCATCTCCATGAGTAGCAAATGCGTAAAACGGTCCGGATCGAGTCGTGTTTGCCGGTTATCAAGATGCATCGCAATGGTGCCGCCGGTCTGGATAAGAAGGATCTTTTTCATAGTCGATAGTATGTATTGGTTCGATTTGAAAGATAATCGACCCTGTGTCAAAAAACACAAAGTTCCTGTTCGATGCGCGCAATTTATTATTTAGACCATTTCTAAATAGAACGATTTACCGTATATTTCCAACGATTGAAACCGAAGCTATGGGACAATCACATCATTTTTGAGATACATCATGCACGTTTCCCAATCACGCAATCCTTTTACGTAGTTCATCATGAAAAAACGATTCACGAGTATAAGCGCCGCCATTCTAACTTTGATAGTACTCAGTTCCTGCAATCAGAGCGAAGTAGTAAATATCTATTCATCACGACATTACGATTCCGATCTGGCGTTGTACGATGCTTTTACCAAGCAGACCGGTATTGAGGTTCGTACCATTGAAGGGGGTGGGGATGAGCTCATCGAACGGATGAAAAATGAGGGCGAAAATAGTCCGGCCGATATCCTGATTACGGTGGATGCAGGCCGACTTTGGAGGGCAGAACAGGCAGGCGTTTTTCAGTCTCACGATTCTGATGCATTGAATGCCGCCGTTCCGGAAGTGTATCGGGATGAAGAAGATTTGTGGATAGGTTTATCGAAACGGGTTCGCGGGATTGTGTATCACAAGGATCGGGTGGATGTTTCGCAACTCAAGGGCTACAAAGAGCTGGCCCATGAATCTTGGAAGGGACGGATATGTATCCGGTCGTCGAACAACATCTACAATCAATCGTTGCTGGCATCTCTAATTGAAAAAGAGGGGGTAGAGGAGGCTCAGGCATGGGCGGAATCGTTGGTTGGGAATTTTGCACAAACACCTCAGGGCGGAGATACAGATCAGATACGATTTGTTGCTGCGGGGATTTGTGATATAGCGATTGTGAACCACTATTATTTGGAACGACTTCGGTTATCGGAACAGGAAAGTGATCGAACTACAGCAGCGCAGGTGGGCATCTGGTTCCCACCGCAAGAATTTGGAGGGACTCATGTGAATATTAGCGGTGCAGGGTTGGCGAAATATGCACCGAACCAGGAGAATGGACTACGGTTTTTGGAATTTCTCATCACTCCGGAAGCACAGCAACTATATGCCATTGCCAACCGAGAGTTCAGTATCCTGGAGGATGGTGCAGAAGGTGACGGGTTGATGGGAGACGGCATACATGTAAGCACCTACGGGGAGAATAACCCGGAAGCAATCCGTATGATGGATCGTGCGGGCTGGAAATAGCCAACTGCGAGCCGGGGTGGAAATACCTATTCAAATTTCCTGCTGCGTAGCTTGGTAATGGAACGGCTGAGAACATAAACAGGAATAAGACCCACCAGTACAATGACAAGGGCAGCTCCGGATGATTCTGCAAGTCGTTCGTCACTCGCCAGTCTGTAGACTTGTACAGCGAGAGTGTCGAAGTTGAAGGGGCGTACAATCAGGGTTGCTGGCAGTTCCTTTAGTACATCCACCATCACAAGGAGCATCGCAGTGAGCAGGCTTCCCGTCAACATAGGTATGTGAACTTTTCGTAGAATTCCTCCAAAAGTGTAACCCAGCCCCTCCGCAGCTTCATCCATATTTCTTGTGATATTTGATAACCCAGTATCTACGGATTGATGGGCAACGGCAAGAAATCGAACTACATACGCGAAAACAAGAGCAAAAAGGGTTCCGCTTAGGAGCAGACCTGGTGAAAATCCGAAAAGACGTCGGCTCAAATCGTTTAGGGTTTGATCTGCCAGTCCAAAGGGGATAAGTAACCCTACAGCTATGACGGATCCCGGAATGGCGTATCCCAGGGTTCCAACTCTGGCGGATGCACGTGTGATCCAAGTTGGGTGTAGCCGAACCCCGTATGAAAGAAGGAGAGCAGAGACCAGTGCAAAGAACCCTGCAATCAGTGCCACAGATACAGAGTTAAAGGTAAAGCGAAAAAAGCGTTCATCGATTGCAGCTGATGGATTTTCGAAGAGTAGGGAGAGCAAAATCACAACCGGGATAAGAAATCCGATCGCAACTGGCAGAAAACAACTGAGTGATGCTGCCCATTTCCGCCATCCTGAAAGCTGTATTTGTGTGAGGCGGCCGTAGCGTTCGGTACTCACCTGGTTATCGCGGATCCTGTTCCTCGACCATCGCTCCAAAAGAAGCAACATCAGGATAAACGTCATTAAGAAAGCGGAGAGTTGTGCGGCAGCAATCCGATCTCCAAGTCCGAACCAGGTACGATAGATCCCTGTTGTGAAAGTTTGAATTCCAAAATAGTCTACGGTTCCAAAATCATTAAGAGTTTCCATTAGAACCAGGGCCAATCCGGCTGCTATAGATGGCCTCGCAAGTGGGAGTCCAATCCTGAAGAAAATCTCTTGCATTCCGGCACCAAGTCCTCTGGCTGCTTCCAGTTGGCTCGAAGACTGATCCAGAAAGGCGGATCGGGTTAGCAAATAGACATAGGGATAGAACACGAAAGACATGAGAAGGATGGCTCCTCCCAGAGAGCGGATTTGCGGAAACCAATACTCGTTAGGTCCCCAACCAGTTAGAGAGCGGATTGCTTCCTGTACCGGACCTGTCACGGACAGAAAATCGGTATAGGTATATGCCATTAGGTACGCTGGAACAGCCATCGGCAAAATCATAAGCCATGTAAGGACTCCGCTTCCTGGAAACCGGTACATTGTCACCAACCAAGCAGTACCAACTCCGATGATCAATACGCCGAAACCCACTCCCACCATCAACCAGAATGAATTGATGAGATAATCGTCGAGAACGGTGGATGATAGATGTTTCCAAACCTCCCCGGCGGGTGCGAAAATGTGCACGGCAATCGTGAGGATGGGAATCGAAAAGAGCACTGCCAGAGCAATGGTTGCTACAGACCACCGATTCAGGCGAAATGCCTTTGGATGTGATTGGGGGAACGATCTTTTGAATAGGTTCAAAACAGAGGACTAGGATGTTCCGCGAACGATAGTGTCATATTGACAAAGATAGCAAGATAAAAAATCCTTACTATCTATCCATCATGTCAGTGAAAGAGAAAATACCTGCCGGAGAAACTGCACTTACATGCCCTTTATGTCGTTCCGAAAACGTGAGGGGCATTTGCCACGATACTACACGCTTTGAGTCGGAAAGAGATTATTATCGGTGCATAGAGTGTGATCTGATCTTTGTACCACCCGATCAGCTGCTGACCCCTGTCGAGGAAAAAGTTCGATACGACCAGCACGAAAATGATCCCGATGATCCACGATATCTTGCGTTTCTTTCGCAGTTAGCAAACCCTATGCTGGAATCGATTCCACCTCAATCAACCGGCTTAGATTTTGGATCCGGTCCTGGCCCTGCCATGCAGAAACTTTTCGGGCCATTTGGGCATTCAGTACGTCTCTATGACCCTTTATACAATCGCGACCCAAGTGTTTTTCTTCAGACATTTGACTTTATCATAACCAGTGAAACCATGGAACATGTTTCAAATCCAAGGCGCGAATTGCTACGTTGTTGGAACTGTCTGAAGGAGGGAGGCATCTTTGGCATGATGACCTTACGACACTCTCCTGCCATAGACTTTCAAAATTGGCATTACAGAATGGACGACACACATGTCTGTTTTTACAGTGATATCACAGTTCAATACATTACTACATTGCTCCACGCAAGAGCGAGCTTCCTTTCGGAGCGTGTAGTGCTATTACATAAGGAGTTCGGTCAAAAGAATAACTACAAACGATCTCCGGTGCGGTAAACAAACTGAAACGTTTCACCGTCAAACAGACCCAGATCACTCATTTTCAGGCTGGGGATAACCAATAGTCCCATGAACGATATCGTCATAAATGGAGCTTGTAATTTCGATCCCATCGCTTTAGCTCTTTCGGTGAGATGTTTATATTTCTCGGCCACCTGCTCCGCAGGTTCACTACTCATTATTCCGCCAACCGGAAGCGGCAGAATTTCATCCCCATCCGGAGATGCAACCGCAATTCCCCCCTCATGATCCATAATCAGCTGAACAACTCTCCGAAGTGATTCATCGTCCGTTCCAACGGCAATGATATTATGTGAATCGTGTGCAACCGAGCTGGCAATCGCTCCTGCTGTAAGTCCGAAATTCTTGATGAATCCAACACTGACCGGTGATTTTTTATAGCGATTGATGAGTGCAATTTTGAGAATGTCACGATCTGGATCCGGAAGAATCAGGCCCTGATCTGCCTGGAGCGTTTCCACATGTTTCTCAGTGATCAATTCACCATCCAGAGCCACTATTACAGGAACTTCCAACAGTCCGTCATGATCCGTTCGGATTTCGAAATCCTGGTTTTTGACCTCTGACTTTGTAAAATGATTGATGGGTGCCGCCTCCGGATTGGAAAATTGAACGGATCCGTTATAGACACATTCACCATCGATCCAGGTTTCGCTTACATGAAATTGTTCCAAATCAGATACAATGGCAAAATCTGCACGATCCCCCTTTTGTAGCATACCAACCGGCAGATTGTAGTGCCGTATGGTATTTACCGAGCATGCAGATAGAACGTCAAACAGATCGAAACCCTGTGCGACTGCTCTGGCAGCCAACTGATTGATGTGTCCTTCGAGAAGATCATCCGGGTGCTTGTCGTCAGAGCAGAACATGATTCTATCCGGAAATTCACCAAGCAACGGGATTAGTGACTGAAAATTTTTTGCAGCACTTCCTTCGCGAATGGCAATCATCATTCCACATCGAATTTTGTCGAGTCCCTCCTCATAGGTGAAACACTCGTGATCGGTAGTTATTCCTGCAGACGCATACTTTTTTGCTCGTTCACCCATCAGCCCAGGAGCATGTCCGTCGATGGGCTTTCCGCGTTTCTTTGCGGCATTGAGTTTGGCATATACTGCAGGATCATCGTTCAAAACAGCCGGCCAGTTCATCATTTCCGAGAGATAGAGGATATCCTCCCGATCCAGCAACTGTTCCACCTCCTCAAAATCCAACCGAGCCCCCGATGTTTCAAAATCGGTAGCAGGAACACAGGAAGGAGCCCCAAAATGAAACTTCATAGGCACCAGTCTGCTATTTTCAATCATATACTCAACCCCTTCGATTCCGCATACATTGGCAATTTCGTGAGGATCTGATACCGTGGCGATGGTACCATGCTGCACAGCAAGTCGTGCAAATTCAGCGGGTACCACCATCGAACTTTCAATATGAATATGTGCATCCACAAACCCCGGAATGATGTACCTTCCTGCGGTTACCTTTTCAGCCGGTTTGATATGAGAAATGATACCATCTTCAATTTCCAGGAGAGCCGGGTAGATTTCTCTCTTTACAGGGTCAACTAGATTACCTTCTATGACGGTCATAATTTTGTTTTACCGGGTGTATGATTCATGATTTTTGCTCTACTGAAGTTACAAATTTTTTGGTATTATCAGATTGCGCAAATTAATGTTGCAGCGTATCATTTGGTGCTACCATTGCTGATTTTTCCACTTGTGTACAATCTTAAACAAACTACCATCATTAGAGCACACTGCCATATAAGGCACTTAGTTTTACATCATGATTCGGTCAAACAATCCAAACAGAGATGATCCCAACGAATGAGATAGATACAAATACCTGGTACGTACGGTATGCATTTATTTTGGCAGGTTTGATTATGACTGTGTACGCCATGATCATTGCAAAATCGATTCTTCAGCCGCTATTCTTTGCAGTCTTTTTTTCGATTCTTCTGTCCCCACTCTGTAATTTTATGGAGAGGTACAAAGTACCAAGAGTTTTGTCTGTTCTGATAGCCATCATTATTGGCGTCCTGTTTTTGGTCGCTGTGATCTCCTTTTTCTACACACAGGTCATCGATTTTTCCCAGGATATTGACATATTTCGCGATCGGTTTGAAGAGCTCCTGATTGCTACACAGGAGTATCTCAACAAGCAGTTTGGGTATGAGGGAATACTAGATCTGACCCTTGTGCGGGAGAGTGTTACCAGT
The DNA here is from genome assembly GCA_003045995.1 of Bacteroidota bacterium. GTDB lineage: Bacteria > Bacteroidota > Rhodothermia > Balneolales > Balneolaceae > Sam29DG08-bin30. Next base: position 74,847 of record PZPG01000004.1, on the reverse strand, counting down.
TTCTTTACCAATAATTCTAACTCTCTCGTTAGCGGCCTGGCCAATGCAGCCTCCGCCTTCACGGCCATATTTCTAGTCCCGGTCCTGATGTTTTTTCTTCTTCTTTTCCGTGGATTTCTCAAAGAGTTTCTGCTAAAACTGTTTGGCCGGGGTAGTGATGAGTACACAGAAAAAGTGAGCACCATTATCAACAACATTCAAACCGTGATCCAAAAGTACATCACCGGAGTGATCATTGTGATCACTATTCTAGGGACTTTATACTCCACGATGCTCTGGTTTATTGGAATCGACCACCCTCTATTCTTCGGTGTTTTTGCAGCGGTTCTAAATGTGATTCCCTTTATCGGCCCGTTGCTTGGATCGGTGTTGCCAATCCTATATTCCATTTTCACCATGGATTCACTCCTCTATCCGATCATCATTTTTGCCGGGTTCTATGTAGTTCAGATGATTGAAGGTAATCTTTTAACGCCGCTCATTGTGGGAAGTCAGGTAAGTTTGAATGCCTTTGTTGCATTACTGCTACTCTTTGTTGGGGCACAGATCTGGGGTCTTGTAGGGATGATTCTGATCATTCCTATCGGAGCCATTTTAAAGGTGATTTTTGATGAGGTTGAATCTCTGGAACCCTATGGCTTTTTGATGGGAAGAGTTCCGGATGAAGAGGACCTGCAATCCAATCGATTGGGAAAAAAAATAAGGCAATTATCCGGTGATGATACGGAACAGGGGAGCGATTCGCATCAGACGTAAAATGGTCTTTCCGTAGACTCACAGAGCTGGAAGGTACCAAAGAGCTGGAATGTGCCACATAATTGCACAGGTCTTATGAAGCATAAATAGACGTGGACGCTGAGGGGTTTTTAGTTTTGGGTAAAATGTCATTATCGAAGTAAACGGAGCCAAAAAAAGGAGTTATATGTTACGAAATACCATTCGAATAGCATCTGGGCAAGGATTTTGGGGTGACCTGCCTAATGCACCTGCCGAACAGGTAAAAAATGGATCTGCAGACTATCTGGTAATGGATTACCTGGCAGAGGTAACCATGTCTATCATGCAAAAGCAGCGTTTGCGGAATCCAGCGTTTGGGTATGCCAGGGATTTTGTTGATGTTATCAAAGAGGTACTCCCTGAAATTTCACAATCCGGCCTTACTGTGATCTCTAATGCTGGTGGCGTCAACCCGATGGCATGTAAAGATGCCATTATGCAGGCGGCTAGAGAAGGAGGATACGATACTCTGAAGGTAGCCGTCGTTCACGGGGACGATATCCTTCCCGAACTGGATACCTACCTTGGTAAGGGGCACGAGCTTTTCAATATGGAAACAGGAGATTCCATTCAGACTATAAAAGACCAACTACTAAGTGCCAATGTTTATTTTGGGGCAAAACCGATTGTGCAAGCGCTAGAAACCGGGGCAGACATCGTAATTACAGGACGTGTGACCGACACGGGGCTTACACTTGCACCTATGATCTATGAATTTGGATGGGATATGCTCGATGCAGATCTCATGGCAACCGGAACCATTGCAGGACATATTATCGAGTGTGGCGGGCAGGTCAGTGGCGGGAATTTTACCGACTGGGAGAGTGTGCCACATTTGGAATCGATTGGGTTTCCCGTGATCGAAGCTCATGCAGACGGCACATTTTATGTAACAAAGCAACCAGGTACAGGAGGGCTGGTTTCTGAAATGACCGTTAAAGAGCAGCTTTTATACGAAATTGGTGACCCTGGCAGTTACATCACGCCGGATGGAATCGCTGATTTTACGACCATTCAGTTATCACAAGAGGGGCCAAACCGGGTAAAAGTATCTGGAATAAAAGGACGGCCGGCGACCGATACCTATAAAATTTCTGCAAGTTTTACCGACGGCTACAAACTTTTTTCAACACTGGTATACTGCTGGCCTGATGCTGTAAAAAAGGCGCAATATGCGGCAGACCTGTTAAAAAAACGATCGGATCGCCTGGGTTTGAAACTGGACGAGTTTCGATTCGAGTTGATCGGATTGAATGCCTGCGATGAACACCCTGTATCGCATCCCAACCCAAACCTGACTGATATTCCCGAAATTCAGCTTAGGATTGCTGCAAAGAGTTCCAGTCGAGAAGACCTAAACCGTCTTGGAAAGGAAGTAGCACCACTGATTCTCACCGGTCCGTCCGGTGTTACGGGATTTGCCGGTGGCCGTCCCAAAGCCTCGGAAATTGTTGCATATTGGCCAGCTCTTTTAGAGAAATCGGCTGTGCAGCCGATCGTAGAGTTCTTTCATCTCTGATTTTCTCCACAAAAAAACATAACCCGGAGGCTGGTCAAAACTTGTTCATCGTGTCTAAGAACTTTCTTACCTTCCAACTCGTGGCGAGGGATTGTTTCGCCAACATGATGGATTAAACTTATCAGATTATGGTTATTGGAATTATCGGTGCAGGTTTATCTGGTCTTATTGCCGGACGGGAATTATCAAGGGCGGGGCATGATGTGACGGTGTTGGAAAAAAGCAGAGGTTTCGGTGGCAGATTGGCAACACGCTATGAGTCTGACAATCCTTCTGTGAAATTTGATCATGGAATTGCATCCTTTGAGGCGACCACCCCTGAATTCAAGAAATTTGTAGCCGAACTCATGGAGCAAGACCTGGTGATGCGCTGGGGAGACAATCGATGGATCTGTAATGAAGATCAAACGCTGATGAAAGATCCTGCCGCTAACCCTTTGCCACAATTCACCGCGAAGGGTGGAATGAACCGGATTGGCAGGTATTTGAGCCGATGGGTAGAAGTGAAGACCAATACTTTGGTTGGCGGTTTAACCTATTTTGGTCCCCGACGATCCAGGAAAAGAGCCTGGATGATCAATTTAACTTCTTCGGGTGTTTTTGAGGCGGATGCGGTGATTGTTGCCGTTCCTGCACCCCAGGCGTATGGTCTTCTGCAAACAGCAACGGATGAAACCGATATGCTTCGAATGATTCGTGTGATCGATGAGATCCGATACGAAAAGAGTTTCTCATTGATGCTTCGATATGATGGCATAGAACCGCCTGATTGGGATTCTATCTCATTTAGAAACAGTCGGTTACAGATGGTTTCTAATGAAAATTCGAAAGGAAGAAATGAATCCGGATGTACGCTGGTTGTACATACTTCCCCTGCCTTTAGTGAAGTACTAGCCTCTCTTAACGACAAAGAAAAAGCAGAAAAAGAGATTCTGAAGGCACTTGCGGAAGAAACTGGCCTATTTCCTCTTCATCCACAATGGTCGCAACTGCATTTCTGGAGATATAGCAGAGCAGTTCAAACTCTCGATCAGCCATATATGCAGGTGGGTTCCGATGATGCACCTTTAGCTCTCACAGGCGATTATTTTAGTGGAAATCGTCTTGAAGATGCATACCATTCCGGATATGCACTGGCACAAGACTGGATCCGGAAATTTAGCTCCTGATGAAATCAATCCGTGAGCTTAACAAATATGTACGACCTTACGTTTGGCTCTATCTGGCCGGGGCGTTTTTTTTAACGGCTTCAAACCTCTTCTTGATATGGACTCCGGCTCTGATTCGTAAAACAATGGATGAAGTAGAGCGGGTTGCAACTGCTTACAACCTCAACGGTGAATCCGTCATTACGATCCTTTTTCGCAGTGAAGCATCATCGGTTCTGGCCGTTAACTCACTGCTGTTGATCGGTGCAGTAACCGCTTATGGAGTGCTGCTTTTTGCAACACGACAGACCTTGATTGTTGGTTCCAGGAAAATCGAATTCGATCTTCGAAATGAGGTAATCGAAAAACTCTTTCGTTTGCCACAACGATATTTCGACCTGCACAAAGGGGGAGAGACGTATATCCGTACCACGGAAGATATCTCTAGGGTTCGTGACTACTTCGGGCCGGTCATCATGTATAATATCAACACAATCACAAGGGCCGGGTTTATCATTACCATGATGCTGATCGTATCACCGGAACTAACACTTTGGGCACTGATACCGCTACCCTTCCTTTCCGTTTTCGCATATTGGGTCAGTGGTTACATCCATAGGTACCAGACCATCATCCAGGAAAAATACTCCGATCTAGCCGGCTTGGCTCAGGAAGCCTTTAGTAGCATACGATTAGTGAAAGCCTACAACCGGGAAGATTATGAAGCGGAACGATTTGAGAAGGAAAGTGATGATTACAGGAAGGAGAAACTTAAGCTGGATCTGGTAGAATCTCTGTTTCATCCAACATTGACGGCACTCATTGGAAGTTCGGTCCTTATTGTAGTATGGCAGGGTGGAATAATGGTAATTGATGGCAGCATTTCCATCGGAAACATTGCAGAATTTGTGATTTATGTGGCTTATCTGACGTGGCCGATCGCTTCGCTGGGTTACACATTAAATTTGTTTCAAAAATCAGTTGCATCCTGGGATCGTATCAAGGAAGTTCTTCATGAACCTGAACAAATGGACACTTACACTTCCAACAAAATAACCGACTCCAACAGACGTCTTCAAGGGGATATTGAGTTCAGAAATGTTTCATTTACCTACCCGAATGCGGATCAGGAGATGCTCAAAAATGTCAATATCCATATAAAAGCCGGGACAACAGTTGCTATCGTTGGAAGAACCGGCTCGGGAAAGTCTACACTTTTGCAGCTCATACCGCGGCTCTATGATGTAACCCGTGGAACTATTCTTATCGACGGAGTAGATATACGTAAACATGATTTGCATCAACTACGCCAGCAGATTGGCTTTGTGCCACAGGACACGTTTTTATTTTCGGCAACAATCCGTGAAAATATAGCATTTGGGGATGATAAGGATGACTTCGAGACCATCCAAGCTGCCGCTGACCATGCCGGTATCCTGGAGAACATTATGGAGTTTGAAAATCAGTTTGAAACTCGAACAGGAGAACGTGGAATTACACTTTCAGGTGGGCAGAAACAGCGTATTGCGATAGCCAGAGCACTGATTCGAAAACCACAGGTTCTCATTTTTGATGACTCTCTTAGTGCCGTCGACACGGAGACTGAAAACCGTATCTTGACCTATCTACAAGGGTCCTTAGCCGGAATAACAAAACTAATTGTTTCTCATAGAATTTCTACTATTCAAAAGTCCGATATTATTTACTATATTGACCGCGGTGAAATCATCGAGCAGGGAACTCATGAAGAGTTACTTGAGAGAGATGGTAAATATGCCGGAATGTATCACAGGCAACTCCTCGAAAAGGAGATACAGCAATTATAAAGTTGTTTTGCCTCTACAATTAGTTTTTGAAAACTCGTTTATAAATCTATCTCTGAGCAGAGACACATTACAATAAAGTAAACACCTCTGTTTCTTTTCAAAAGATGCTTCTCACGTGAGCAGATTGAAAATAGAAAACAAATACAGCTAACAATTCCAAAAAGGAAAATACATACGTTGTTCGAAATACATTAAGATAAAGAATAAACCAAGGAGATCATTATGATAATTGTTCCACTCGGGGTTGCATCTGCTACGCCAACGGCTACTCGGCATTTGCCATCCGTCGCATTATGGCGAAATGGTGAAGTTCACATTTTCGATTGCGGGGAAAATACTCAAATGCGAATGCTTCAGGCCGGAATCAAACGTTCACGCATCGCAAATATTCTTATCTCCCATTTTGACATAGACCATTTTTCCGGATTGATTGGTTTACTATCTACCTTACAATTGCAGCGCAGGGAAGAAGCGCTCCGAATCGTTGCTCCTGCCGGAATACGGGAGTATGTGGAGTGGAATCTGAATTTTACAGGAACGAAACTCAGTTATGAACTTGAGTATGTTGAGATTCAGGAAGATATCGATGAGATGCGAGTCGTAGATGAGGAGGAATATTTTATTGAGGCGCGGCCGCTTAATCACACAAAATTTTGCGTCGGGTACCGGTTTCAGGAGAAAGACAAACCCGGGAAAGTTGATGCCGATAAGGCTGAGAAGTTCGGAATCATGGAGGACGCGCACTTTAAAGCACTAAAAGCGGGCGAAGATGTGACACTGGAAGATGGGAGAGTGATTAAGTCGTATGACATCGTTGGTCATCCCCGTCCTGGAGATAGTTTTGCCTACATTACAGACACCCGGTATTGTCCCAATTCTGTGAAATTGGCGATGAATACCAATATTCTCTACCATGAGTCAACGTTTAGTTCCGAATTGGCCGAAAAAGCCTATGAAACGGGCCACTCAACTGCTGCAGACGCAGCCAGAGTGGCCACCGAATCACAAACCAAACTTCTTGTGATTGCCCACTTCTCAGCCCGCTACACGAACTCGTTTCTGCTGCTAAAAGAAGCCCGTGAGAAGTTTTTTCCGGCATGGCTTGCCACCGAACTTCGTCCCATCTTTACCGATCCGGCTCAAGAGAAAGGCGTCATTAAGCAACGGGTATTCCTCAAAGAGATTGACGAACAACAGCAGGGGAACGACACGAACAAGAAAAATGATTCTCCAAAGAGAATGCGGAAGAGAAAAAAACCGGCAGAAGGGATGAAACCCAGAAAGCGCCGTCCCGCATCTACGCATACCACTGGCCGGTCGAGTTCCGATCAAAGCTCCGGTCGCCAAAATTATCGCGACAGGGACAACTCTTCCGATTATCAGACCAGAAAGCCAAAACATATCACTCCCCGAACTCCCTTTGATGATTTCGACCGATTCTAATCCGGTTCCGTGTTTTGAGTAAAACTTCAAAAGAAACGTCTTTTGACTCAGAATTGCTGCGCAGACTGTATGTCTTTTTCAGACCTTACAGATACTGGGCATTGCTAGCTCTCATACTTACGCTCACTGCATCCTTTTTGGGAACTTTGGGTCCTAAACTCACGCAGATCGCGGTGGATGACTACATCTTCACGGGCGACAAAGAGGGACTACTATTTATCATATTACTCTTATTGGCTGCTCTGATTGGGGAGTTTGTGGTTCTCATTGCAAATACCTACATCACACGTTGGTTTGGACAAGGTGCACTATTTTCACTACGTAATGCGGTCTTCAGGAAAATCCAATCTCTGCATGTTCAGTTTTTTGATAACAATCCGATTGGTCGGCTCATCACCAGAACCACAAGTGATATAGAAGCGCTTAGTTCGCTGTTATCTGATGGGGTGATTAACATGATAGGGGATCTTTTCCGGATTGTGTTCATTCTGTCCTTTATGCTGGCGATGAGCTGGGAACTTACCATCATTTCTATCTTGGTGCTACCTGTCCTATTCTATTCTACATTTTGGTTCAAAAACAAAGTTCGTGTTGCATTTCTGAATGTTCGCGATCAGGTTTCCAGACTGAACTCATTTATCCAAGAGCATATTGCCGGAATGGCCGTAATTCAGCTTTTTAACAGGGAGAAACGAGAGGGTGAAACATTCCGAAGCTTAAATGCAGACCACAGGGATGCTCATGTTCAAACAATTTTCTACTTTTCAATTTTTTGGCCCATAGTCGAGGTTCTTGCCAGTTTTGCCATGGCACTTGTGGTTTGGTATGGCGGTGCAAGAGTGTTATCGGGAGGGGTTACTTTTGGCGTTTTGCTTGCGTTTATACAATATGTGAGACAGTTCTTTGCGCCTATCCGTGGTTTGTCGGAAAAATACAACACACTGCAGTCTGCGCTCGCGTCATCGGAACGTATTTTCCAAATCTTGGATCAGGAAAATCCAATACAGGATCGTCCAGGTGTAGGCTTGGTCACACATTCCGGAGACAAAGACTATTCTATGGGTACTGGCACATATAGTTCATCTGAAGCATCGGATCCGAATGGCTCTCTCATCCACCCGAAACGTAAACAATTACAGCCGGGAATCAGAAAAGAGGGCAGTGGGCATATTCGATTTAAAAATGTATGGTTTCGGTATCGGGAGGATCAAGAGTGGATTTTGAAAGATGTATCTTTTGAGGTTATGCCGGGAGAACTGGCAGCGATTGTTGGTGCAACCGGCTCGGGTAAAACGACCATAATCAATCTACTGATGCGATTTTATGACATCCAGCGCGGAGAAATATTGCTGGACGACCGCCCTCTGCATACCTATTCACTCGATGAGCTTCGAAGCCACTTTGGACTGGTTTTGCAGGATCATACGCTTTTTTCTGGAACGATTCTCCAGAATATTACCCTCGGGCATCCGGGGATCCGAGAAGAGCGCGTGAGAGAAGCAGCGATGGAAGTGGAAGCATATGACTTTATTTCGAGGCTTCCCGGAGCACTCAACTACCCGTTGGCAGAGAGGGGTGGTTCCTTGTCGATGGGACAAAAGCAGCTGATCTGTTTTGTAAGAGCAATGGTGTATGAACCGGATATTCTCATTTTGGATGAGGCAACATCCAATGTGGACTCGGAAACCGAACATCTTGTGTCCCGAGCCTGTGAAAAGATGATGAAAGACCGTACTTCGCTGGTGATTGCCCACAGGCTGTCGACGATCCGAAATGCAGATAAGATTCTGGTTATGCATAAAGGACAGATTCGGGAAACCGGTACGCATGACGAGTTGGTGAAGCAACCAGAGGGGATCTATCGAAAACTGGTAGAATATCAGTACAAAGATCAGCTTTTGGATTCCGCCTAAAGAACCATTTGTGTATCTTCTACGTGCATGCCAATCGTTCTGAAACCAGGGACATTTGGCCACCAAAGTTATGTGGTTACCGCAAATATTTATAACCAAATGAGCATGAGTGAATTACAAATCCATAAAATGAACGACGAATTCGAGCGGCTGGATCTGCTCAGGGGGTATCTTTGACTACGATCGAAGAAAAGTAACCATTATTGAGTTGCAGGATCAGACACAGGACCCTGCATTTTGGATGGATCCGGAAAAAGCCCGAACGGTGATGCGTAAACTGGATCATGAAAAAGATCTGGTATCGAAGTGGGATGAGTTGGACGAGCTTCGGGAAAGCTTACAAGTGTATCGCCAGTTTCTGGAGGAAGGGGAGGATGTGAAAGAAGACATGGAGAGAGAGTGGGGGATCTTTATGAACGGACTGAAAGCCCTGGAACTCCGCAACATGCTTACCGGCGAAGACGATTTCCGGGATGCAATCGTCACCATCAATCCAGGAGCAGGAGGAACGGAGAGCCAGGACTGGGCCCAAATGTTGTTTCGGATGGTTACCCGATGGGCCGAAAAGAAAGGGTATGATGTTCGGGTTTTGGAATATCAGGATGGGGAAGTTGCAGGACTCAAAAGTGCGACACTGGAAATTGTAGGCGATCAGGCCTATGGGTTTCTGAAATCGGAAAGCGGCGTCCACCGACTTGTACGAATATCGCCATTCGACAGCAACGCAAAACGCCACACCTCATTCTGCTCGATCTTTGTCTCCCCGGTGATTGATGATTCAATCGATGTGGATATCAACGAAAGTGAAGTCGAGCTACAGCGATTCCACTCCAGTGGAGCCGGTGGCCAGAACGTTAACAAAGTAGAAACCGGGGTACGCCTCATCTGGAAGGGAACACTATCAGATGGCAGCGAAGAGCGTGTAGTAGCCGAGTGCCAGCAAGAACGTTCCCAGCTGCAAAACCGCGAAAAGGCGATGATCCTCCTGAAATCCCGCATCTACGAACTGGAAAAAAACATCCGCGAGCGGGAGAAACAAAAGCTGCAGGACTCCAAAAGCAGTATCGAATGGGGGTCACAGATCCGTTCCTATGTATTTCATCCCTACAACATGGTAAAAGATCACCGCACAGAAGTGGAAACAGGGGACGTACAATCAGTCATGGACGGAGACTTGGACGCCTTCATGAAAGGCTATCTGATGATGCGATTGTCGGAGGAAACCCCTTGATTCGCGTTGGGATTGCCGGACCGATTGGGGCTGGAAAATCCGCGGTACTGGCTATCTTTGCATCATTAGGCGCAGTCGTCATCGATGCCGACAAACTTGCAAAAGAGATTATGGTTCGGGATGATGAGGTTCGTACCCGGCTTTTGAAAATATTTGGCCCGCAAACGTTCACCCGGGAAGGGTACCTCAACAAACAGCACCTCATTACTGAAGCCTTTACCAAGGGAAGAGCTGAGGAACTTAACAGCATCGTCCATCCGGCTGTAAAAAAAGAAACCATCCGCCTTATGAAAGAGGCCGAAAAACAAAATCCACCCTTTTTTGTCATAGAGGGAGCGTTGCTTCTCAATCGGGGCCGTCCGGATCATCTGGATAAAATTCTCATCATCCAGAGCGATCGTGCCCTAAAGCTACAACGCGTAAAAGAGAGAGACCAGGCCACCGAAGAGGAGATTCTACAGAGAATGGCCGCCCAACCCGATTTCAGCACCCTTTCACATCTGGCAGATGACGTAATTCAGAACAACGGAACACTCGAAGAACTCACCCAAACCGTGAAAGCCGTCGCAGATCGATGGTTGCAAAACGGATAAGTGCTATCCCTGGTCCCTGATCGAAAATGAGATGGAATCTCCCTCATTAATGTCATGCACCACCGTAAAACCGGCCTTCACCTCCACCACATATTTCGCTGGTTTCTCCGATAAGATCCCCTCTTGTGAAAATGGAGTTGTGTACCGGTGGATCCGCACAATCTCCATTGCCGCATTCACATACACGATATCCAGCGAAAGAAATGTATTCATCATCCAAAAACTTCGTGGTTGCTCCTGCTCAAACAAAAAGATCATCCCCTGATCATCCTGCATAGAACGCACATTCATCAGCCCGGCGGCTCGCTCACGATCATCATCCGCAACAGCAGCGTCAATACGCGTAATCTCTTGCTGTGCATCATCATAAAAGATCACTTCCGCCACAAACTCAAGTACAGGATCTTGCTGTAAGGTTGGTACCTGGCGCTTCTCACCCGAGCATCCACTTAGAAAAAGCAATCCCATCAACCCGAAAAAAAAAGGAATGTTTGCGAAGTGGAGTAGGGTTCGGGGTGATGAAAAAGCGGTTAAGACCGATGATATGTGTACTGGTATGCGGAAAAGTTTCATAGGAAAAGCGTGTGAGTTTCGTGAACGAAGGGAAGATACTACTTCCAACGGGATGACGGAAGAAGGTTCTTTCGACTGGATCGCACAGTTTGTTTTTACTTGGTTTCTGCGTATTTTCCAATTCTAAGAAGTGAGCGCCAGGGAGGTTCTCACTTTTTTTTGTATGTATTATTTTTGGAAACATCCTTCATGCAGCCCATGATGCAATCCACGACAACCGAACAGACCATTGAAGCCGCCTGCAGAGAGTATCTGGGGGAACGGGATCCTTTTCTGGTTGGAGTTGAGCTCAAGAAGGGCAATCCTGGTCAGCTCTGGGTTTTTCTAGATTCGGAGTATGCGGATGTGACGATCGAGCAGTGCTCCCGGATCAGCAGGGAGTTATCGGAATGGCTGGATCGGGAGGATTTGATCGATGGAGGGTTTCGTCTTAATGTTTCCTCCCCCGGTCTGGATCGGCCACTGACGGATGTAAGACAATATGCTAAGAATATTGGCAGACAATGCCGGGTTAGTACCACCGAAAACGAGAAAGATGTGATATACCAGGGCGAACTAACGGACGTTCTAGAGGATGCTGTTTTGATCTCTGTAACTTCGAAGAAGGGTCGTACCATGGAAACAAAAAAGATATTGTTCTCCGACATCAGGGAGATCAAAATTATTCCTGTATTTCATTCGTAAACTAATTCACTGGAACTATGCAAAATGACGTATCAAAACTGATCATTCAGTCCTTTTCCGAGATTGCAAGGGAGAAAGGAATCGATAGAGATCTCTTGTTGTCCATTCTTGAGGATGTTTTTCGCACTATGATTCGTAAAAAATATGAATCAGACGAGGCATTTGAAGTGATTCTGAATGCAGATCGGGGAGAGATTCAGATTTTGCACATACGGGAAGTGGTACCTGCAGAAGAACTTACCGATCCTGTGTCGGAAATCTCACTGGAGGAGGCTCAAAAGCAGGATCCCGATCTGGAACTCTACGATGAGTATGCCCAAGAGATCATGATTACGGACTTTGGCCGAAGAGCGGTCACGATGGCCCGCCAGACACTCTCGCAGCGGATCCGTGAGATTGAAAAAGATAACATCTTTGAAGATTATTCGGACCGGGTCGGGGATATCATTCTGGGGGATGTCTATCAAGTGCGACCTAACAAAGACATTTTGGTGAATCATAATGGTGTGGAACTGCTGTTACCTCGAAGTGAGCAGATCTACAAAGACCGTTATCGGAAGGGGGATTCCATCCGTGCCGTGGTTGTTGAGGTAAAGCGGGTTGCTGGAAATCCAACAGTCATTATCTCCCGTACATCGGAAATGTTCCTGGAGCGACTCTTCGAGAATGAGATTCCGGAAGTGTTTGATGGGATTATTGATCTGGTGAAGATCGCACGGGAACCCGGTGACCGATCCAAAGTAGCGGTTCTTTCCCACGATGAAAGGGTCGATCCGGTGGGTGCCTGCGTAGGTATGAAGGGAATCCGGATTCACTCTGTTGTACGGGAACTTCAAAATGAGAACATTGATGTAATTAACTACACGAAAGATCCAATCGAGTTTATTAAACGAGCTCTGCAACCTGCAAGTGTTTTGAAAGTAGAACTATCGGAGGATGGGAAAAAAGCACATGTATTGGTTCCCGCGGATGAGGTTTCCAAGGCGATTGGACGCGGTGGAGTGAATATCCGGCTTGCTTCCAAACTGGCAGAATGTGAAATTGATGTCTTCAGGGATGTTGAGGAGGAGGATGATATTGATCTAAGCGAGTTTGCAGAGGACTTTGGGGAGGAAGTGATTGCAATCCTGCATGAGATTGGATGCGATACGGCTCGAGCGGTGTTGCAACTCACGGAGGATGAACTGATTAGTCGTACGAATGAACGGATCAACCGCGAAACCGCGGAAAAAATTATGGATCTGATTGAGTACGAATTTGAGGAAGAGGAGTAGTAGTACGTTTCCATATTTACGATTAAAACCAGGCTTATGTCGATAGAAAAACCAAAGAGACTTTTCAAAGTTGCCTCAGAATTCAATGTTTCTACACAATCAATTGTGGACACACTGGGAGAGCGGGATTTTGAAGTCGCGAATCGGCCAAATACAAAAATTACACCGGAGATGTACGCTGTACTGCTGGATGTGTACGGCGACGACCGGGTAAAAAGTCTGGAACATGAGAAGTCCCGGGAAGAATATGAGTCTCGTCGATCGCAAATGTTGGCTGGCAAGGATGAACGGGTTACCATTGATAGTTTTCTGGAACCGTTGGACGAGCCGGGGCTTGAGCCCGCAGGTTTGGAACCAGTGGATTTGGAACCGGAAGAACCAAAACAGCCCAAACTTGAACCAGTAGAGTTGGAACCTGCAGATGTGGAGCCTGCCGATCTTGAGCCTTTGTCGGAGGAACCTGCGTCTGTCGAACCAGAGGATCTTACACCTGAGGCTCCATTATCTGCCGATCAGAAACCGGCTGAAACTGCACAAGATGAGGCAAAGCCTGCCGAGGTATTGACTCCCACTGGAAAATCAGCAGTTTCAGATACTACTAAAGCGATTAAGCCATCAGAAGGCACTGAACCATCGGAAGGGACTGAACCATCGGAAATAGAAGAGACTTCCAAAAAGGAAGATGCTCAAATTACTGAACTGGCGGAGGAAAAGGAGTCTCAAGAGCCCGGTTCCGAACCTCATCAACCCGATGAAAAAGAGGAGGATGAGATTATTCGGGGGTCGGCTAAAAAGCTGAAGGGAACCAAAGTTGTTGGGAAAGTTGCAACAACCTTTGAGACAGAGAAGAAGGTTAAAAAACGGAAGAGGAAGAAGGACCGGGAGGAACCGGAACAGGTTTCAACAAAAACAGATACAGCGACTGATGCCAAAAAAGGCAAAAAAGCCGGTAAGAAATCGAAAAAGAGAAAGTCGTCTGTAGCGGATGAGGAGGGAGCAGAGAAAAAACTGAAAGAGACGTTGCTGAAGATTCAGGAGGGTGGGGCTGCCGGTAAAAAACGTCAAAAGCGTCGTAAGCAGAGACGCGAGGATCGGGAGGAGGAGCTTCAGTTTCAGCAGGAGCTGGAAGATCTTGAGAATGATGTAATTGATGTGACGGAGTTTATTACTGTGAGTGATCTTGCTGATTTGTTGGATGTAAGTCCGACAGACATCATTACCTCCTGTATGACGCTTGGAATGATGGTATCGATTAATCAGCGTTTGGATGCATCCGCGATAGAACTGGTTGCTGCGGAATACGATACCGATGTAAATTTCGTGGATGCGGATGAGGCAACGGATGAACTTTTGGCAGAGGAAGAGGACGCTCCTGAGGATCTTGAACCTCGTTCACCGATCATAACGGTGATGGGTCATGTGGATCACGGGAAAACGTCGTTATTGGATTATATTCGGAAAACAAAGGTTGCAGCCGGGGAAGCAGGGGGTATTACGCAGCACGTAGGTGCGTATGAGGTGGAAACGGATGACGGAAAGAGAATTACGTTTTTGGATACACCAGGTCACGAGGCTTTTACTGCGATGCGATCTCGGGGAGCACAGGCTACTGATATAGTGATTCTTGTGGTTGCAGCTGATGATTCGGTGATGCCTCAGACGATTGAGGCAATTAATCATGCGAAAGCAGCGGGTGTGCCTATGATTATCGCGATCAACAAAATGGATAAGGAGGGGGCGAATCCAGATCGGATTAAAGGGCAATTGTCGGAGCATGGTGTGATTGTGGAGGAGTATGGTGGAAGTACCCAGGTAGCAGAAGTATCTGCGCATACAGGAATGGGTATTGCGGATCTACTGGATAAGGTTCTGATTGAGGCAGAATTGTTGGAGTTGAAAGCCAATCCGAACCGGAACGCTCAGGGAATTATTCTGGAATCCAGAATCGATAAGGGCAAGGGTACTGTGGCCAATGTTCTCATTCAAAACGGTACCCTGAAAGTGGGGGATCCGTTTGTAGCAGGTTCCTGTTTTGGGCGGGTTCGGGCGATGGAAAACGAAAAAGGGCAACGGATTCAGCAAGCCGGACCCTCCACACCATTGCAGTTGACCGGGTTTGATGAAACCCCTCAGGCCGGAGATCGGCTTGTAGTACCCAAAGATGAGCGAACAGCCAAAGAGATTGCCACACAGCGGCAGCAGATTCGTCGGGAACAGTCTCTTCGGAATGTGAAACATCTGACTCTGGATGATTTGTCGCGTCGTATGGCTCTTGGTGAAGTTTCTGAGCTAAATATCATTATCAAGGCAGACGTGGATGGGTCGATTGAGGCTCTGTCGGGTGCTCTACAGAAATTGGGATCGGAAGAGGTATCGGTGAATATCATTCATACTGGTTCGGGTGCAATTACAGAATCGGATGTGTTGCTTGCTTCTGCATCGGATGCGATTATTATTGGGTTTCAGGTACGGCCGACTGCGGCTGCCAGAAAACTCGCGGAAGCGGAGAGTATTGATGTGCGCCTCTTTAGTGTTATCTATGATGCAGTAGATGAGGTGCACGATGCTCTGGAAGGCATGCTTAGTCCGGAAATCAGCGAAGAGATTAAGGCGATGGTATCCGTACGGGATATTTTCAAAGTGTCGAAAGTAGGAACAATTGCCGGTTGTTACGTAACCGAAGGAAAAGTGACTCGAAACAACCCGATACGTGTAATTCGCGATGGCGTTGTAATATATGAAGGAAGGATCGATTCACTAAAACGATTCAAGGAGGACGTCCGGGAAGTACAGTCTGGCTATGAGTGCGGAATCAGCATCGAGAATTTTAATGACATCAAGGTGGGTGATGAGTTCGAGAGCTACACCATGGTGGAATCGAAACGTAAATTGAGCGACGTTAACTAGTGTGTGCTTTGGTAATGGCACTTTATTCGTAACGGCATTAAGAAACTTTCGATATCCACGGTGTGATTTTTCGGAGACGAAGCGGACTTTTGGAAGCAGTTTTTAATCTCATAGAGCTGGATCAACCTTTAACGCATGGAACGTAAATGAGTATTCGTACAGAGCGGCTTGCATCCGAACTACAGAAGGACTTAGGGGAGATTCTGCAACGGAATTATCAGCCATCCGGGACGTTTGTGACCGTGGCCTCGGTGCGTGTGACGGATGATCTATCGATCGCTAAGGTGTATATTAGCGTATTTGCACCGCAAGGAGATCCAGAGCGTGTTTTTAAGTTGATCGATGATCATCAGGATGAGATACGGTATGAACTTGCCTCGCGGATTAAGCATCAGGTTCGGAGAATACCCGAACTGATCTTCTTTGAGGATGATACGTCCGCGTATGTAGATCGAATGGAAACCCTGTTTTCAAAAATTCGTTCGGAACGAGGCGATCATGAAGCCTGACTTGATTGCCACATATGCTGCGTATTCCCATCATTAAACCTTCTGATCCTATCTCTTCATGGCCCACTCCGCTCAGTTCCGGGGCAGTTATGCTTATGAATAAGCCGGAGGGCTGGAGCAGTTTTGATGTGGTCAAATTTGTGCGTTCACGGTTACGGGTAAAAAAAGTGGGACATGCTGGTACTTTGGACCCGCTTGCGACCGGGCTCTTGATCTGCTGTCTCGGGAAAGCAACCAAGACGATCTCGCACATACAGGAGATGGAGAAAGAGTATAAGGCCGTAATTCGTTTGGGAGCAACTACGGAAAGTTTCGATCGGGGTACTCCGCTTCAACAAGGCGGAGGTTACGGGCACGTTACGCATGAAGGCGTTTCTGAGATTCTTGAGAATCATTTTACGGGGGATATTGTTCAGACACCTCCTATCTATAGTGCTATAAAGGTTGGCGGGGAGCGTCTATACAAAAAGGCTAGGCGTGGAGAACAGGTGGATCTTCCTCCAAGAAATGTTACCATCTATTCCATAGAGTTAACGAGTTTTCAGCTGCCGGATCTTTTTTTGAAGATTCGATGCGGCAAGGGTACGTATATCCGGTCCATCGCCCATGAACTTGGTATGATTCTGGGTTGTGGAGCTCATCTTCATGCTCTTGAGCGAACGAAGACCGGCATCTATTCCGTTACAGAGGCATGGTCACCGGAACAACTCCAGTGTGTGATACAGTCTGCTACCATATCGTAAACGAAGATTCATCATGAGCTCATTTTCTCATCTCGAACAGGTAGAATACAATCCAAATCGTATACTTACCGTCGGAACTTTTGATGGCGTGCATGGCGGGCATCAGGTTCTCATCCGTACGATTGTTACGATGGCTGCCGAATCTGGTTTGCGAAGTGCTGTTGTGACGTTTGACCCGCACCCGAGAGATATTATTCATCCTGGCAGCAGAGGTATTCATCTGCTAACAACGCTTCAGGAGCGAAGCGAGCGGTTGTTCGAACTTGGGGTGGATGATATGATTGTGATCCCTTTTGACCGGGATTTTTCACTGATGTCTTCGGAAGATTTTATCCGAAATCTTCTCTGGGAAAAAATTGGTATGAGCTCCTATGTGATTGGATATGATCATCAGTTTGGCCGTGACAGGGCTGGCACCATCGATTCGGTGAAAAAAATGAGTAAGGAACTTGGGTTCTCCGTTCGGGTGGTATCCCGTCAAGAGATTGGAGAACACACAGTAAGTAGCTCAAAAATTCGAAAATTACTGGAGGAGGAGGGACGCTGCCGTCTTGCTGCACGACTACTGGGAACATTTTATCGGTTTGATGCCCGAGTTGTCCGGGGTGACGGGCGTGGAAAAACACTGGGATTTCCAACGGCCAATCTTATGGCGGAGAATGAGCGGAAAGTGATTCCGGCGAATGGAGTGTATGCTGTACAGGTTCAAATCGACGAGGAATGGATTGGCGGGATGATGAATATTGGAATTCGGCCTACATTTGACGGCAAGGAGCGCACCATGGAGGTTCATTTGTTTGATTTTGATAAAATGATCTATGGAAGGCACGTTCAGGTTCGATTTCTGGAGCGTGTTCGGGATGAGATGAGATTTAATTCGGTTTCTGATATTCAGACTCAGCTTTTCAAAGACAAAGAGTATGTGAAAGATGTGATTCGTACACATCACAAAAATAATCCATAATGTTGTAAATGAAGAGATTTACGCTTATTTTTGATGGCTGTAATATATTACATTCCATAAACTAATAGTTAGACATGAGCGTAACGAAAGAAGTGAAACATGAGATCACCAAAAAATTTGGTGGTTCCGAGCAAAACACAGGGTCTGTCGATGCACAAATTGCAATTCTGACTGCAAAAATTAATCATCTTACCGAGCACCTGAAAGAGAACAAGAAAGATCACTCCTCACGAAGAGGATTGCTGAAAATGGTAGGAAAGAGACGAAGACTGCTAAATTACCTTACCGACCGTGACATTGAACGGTACCGGGAATTGATCAAAGAGCTCGGTATTCGTAAATAAGAAGGGATTAAATAAGGCACGAAACGATCGTGCCTTTTTTTTATGGAACTGCAGTTCTTTGCTCGCTGTGGTCTTCCATCAACATTGATGAGAGCAAAAGCAATCCAAAAAACAGAACGACATGAAAGAAAATTTTAAGAGTATTGAATTCGCACCTGGTAAAACATTATCTGTAGAAACCGGACGGCTTGCGAAACTTGCCGATGGTGCGATGATGGTTCGTATGGGAGATACGATGGTATTATGCACTGTAGTGAGTGCCAGATCTGCAAAACCGGGACAAGATTTTTTTCCACTGGTTGTGGATCTTCGCGAGAGCTTTACAGCCGGCGGAAAATTTCCTGGCGGTTTCCTGAAACGAGAGGGAAGACCCTCCGATAATGAAACACTGGCGAGTCGTTTGATCGACCGTAGTTTACGGCCGTTGTTTCCTTCCGGATATTACAATGATACCCAGGTAATTTGTCAGGTGTTTTCTTCCGATGGACAAAATGAAGCCGACGTACTTGGTGCATTCGGTGCTTCTGCAGCGCTACACGTCTCAGATATTCCGTATGATGGTCCAATGGCACAAGTGAAAGTTGGCCGGATCGACGGTTCTTTTGTTATCAATCCAACGATTGATGAACTGAAACAGAGTGACATGGATATGATCGTTGCTGGAACCAAATCCAGTGTGATTATGATTGAAGGCGAGATGAATCAGATCAGTGAAGCAGAAATGCTGGATGCGATTAAAACAGCGCACACCTCCATTGTGAAACTCTGTGAATTCCAGGAGGAGCTCAGAGCAGAGTGTGGTGTGGAGAAGCGTGCATTTGAACCGGTTCAAGAGAATGAAACACTCCAAGAAAAAGTTGAAAACCGGGCAGCGGAAGCAGTGAGGGAAATTGTTGCCATGGGATTGGGTAAAGAGGACTACAATGGCAAGCTCCGTGAGCTTCGTGAAGAAGTTATCAAGGAGATCACCGGGGAGGAAGGTCTCGAGGAATCCGCATCGGATGTGGCTAAATTTTTTGGAAAGATAGAGAAGCGTGAGCTCCGTCAGATGATTCTGAAGAATAAACGTCGAATTGACGGTCGTTCACCGGAAGATATCCGTTCGATCTGGTCACAAGTTGGTTATTTACCACGTGTACACGGTTCCTCGATTTTCACTCGTGGTGAGACCCAGGCTTTGGTATCGATTACCTTGGGAACCAAACGTGATGCCCAGAGCGTAGATACGCTGTTTCATGAAGAGGATAAACTTTTTATGCTCCATTACAATTTCCCGCCATTCAGTGTAGGGGAAGCCGGATTTATGCGTGGACCTGGACGCCGTGAGATTGGACATGGACATCTTGCAGAGCGAGCGCTTAAGATGGTTCTTCCGGATTTTGAGGATTTCGGATACGTAATCCGGGTTCGATCCGATATTTTGGAATCCAACGGTTCCTCTTCCATGGCATCCGTATGTGGCGGATCAATGGCCCTGATGGACGCTGGAGTGCCATTGCCAAAACCTGTAGCCGGTATCGCCATGGGAATGATCGTGGGCGAGGATGAAACCGTCGTACTATCCGATATTCGGGGTGAGGAGGATTTCATGGGAGATATGGACTTCAAAACCGCTGGTACGGCAGATGGAATCACAGCGACGCAGATGGATATGAAAGTACAAGGCATTAGCTTTGAAGTACTCGAAAAAGCGTTGGAGCAGGCACGTGTGGGACGACTCCATATTTTAGAGAAAATGGCTGAAACTATCTCTGCCCCAAGAGAAAAACTCTCTGATTATGCTCCTCAGTTCTTACGCATGACCATTGACGGAGATAGCATTGGCGCCGTGATTGGCCCGGGTGGAAAAGTCATTCAGACGCTGCAGAAGGAGACCGATACAGAGATTTGGATTGAAGAGGATGAAGCCGGTAAGGGGCAAATTACGATCTCTGCCGACAGTCTGGACAAAGCGGAAAACGCAAAACGCCGTATTCAGGCTATTGCTGGTAATCTAGACGAAGGCGCTACCTATCTTGGAACCGTGAAAGCGATTAAAGAGTATGGAGCTTTCGTAGAATTAGTTCCCGGAAAAGAGGGATTGCTTCATATCTCAGAGATTAATCACTCCCGTGTAAACAAGGTAGAGGATGAGCTTGCGGTAGGTGATAAAATTGAGGTGAAATTGCTGAAGGTAGAGCACGGAGGAAAATTGCGTCTCTCCAGAAAAGCACTTCTTCCCAAGCCTGAAGAGGAGTAAAGTTTCCAATCTCCATAGACAAAAGCGCACTCCGGAACACGGCCGGTGCGCTTTTTTTTTGGGAAACTAATTTTTTTACGTGTATTGAAGAATCAAAACCTAGTGAACTTGCCATGACTAAAGACGCGATCCATCATCAGAAAACGACACTACCCTCCGGACTTACCATTGCCACGGAGCATATAGACGGTGTAAAGAGCGTAACGGCAGGCATCTGGGTAAAAACTGGCAGTCGTCATGAAAACGAAAATCTAGCGGGGGTAACCCACTATCTTGAGCACATGCTGTTCAAGGGAACACACAAAAGGACTGCTTTTGAAATTGCACAGAGTATGGAATCTGTGGGTGGGTACCTGAATGCTTTCACATCCACAGAATACACCTGCTACTACTCTCGATGCCTGGACACCCAGCTGGAACGTGCCCTCGATGTTCTCACCGACATGGTAAATCACTCTGTTTTTGAAGAGGATGCCATGGAGAAAGAAAAAAAGGTGGTTTTAGAAGAGATGAAGATGTACAAGGACAGTCCGGACGATTATATCTTCGAGATCTTTGGCTCTAGTCTGTTTCAAAATCACCCAATTGGAAGACCGATCATTGGTTTTCAGGAGACGGTGTCGGCATTTCAGCGCGAAGATCTGTTCGATTATATGGAACAGCGATACAGAAGGGATAATCTTCTGGTGGCAGTTGCCGGCAATGTAGACCATGAGCAAGTTGTGGATCTTGTGTCGGAGTTGCTGGATCGAAATGGGCAACTGGAAACGATTACCGAGGAGCAACCGCTCTCAGATGAGGTTCATTTTGAACTGGAGGAGAGCCGGCAAATCGAGCAAACCCATATGATTCTTGGCAGGCGCTCCCTCCATTATGATCACGCAGACAAGTACGCATTACTTCTGGCCAACACACTGTTGGGTGGTGGAATGAGTTCCCGGTTGCATCAAAACATCCGCGAGAAATACGGCTATTGTTACTCCATCGGTACTTTTAATCAATCTTTTACAGATTCTGGCATGTTTGGCGTTTATATCGGAACGGACAAGGAGTATGTAGATCATGTACGGACACTGATTTTTGATGAATTTGAAACCATACGTACGAACCTTGTAGATGAGAAAGAACTCAGCGAGGCGAAACAGCAGCTGAAGGGAAAATTGCTTCTGGCACAGGAAAGCACCAGCAATCGTATGACACGGCTGGCGAAAAGTGAGCTCTATTTTGGCCGGTTTGTAACCCTGGATGAACTTGTGGAACAGATCGATACGGTAACGGCGGCGGAATTACTCGAGTTTTCCGGAAACTTCTTCGATCCTGCCGCTTACTCGGAGGCACGCCTCTTACCCAGTGCATAGTGCATTTCCATCAAACCGAAAAAACAAAAAGATAGATTGCCATACATCGTGAAATCCATGAATCCTATTGAAACGACCATTCGTGAATTGCATTCCCACCGGGATGAGATCGTAACCCTGAAAGGCTGGGTGTATAACAGTCGCAGCAGTAAAGCGATCCATTTTTTGGAGATGAGAGACGGAACCGGACTGTGCCAGTGTATTGTTGCATTGGATGATGTGGGGGAGGTTTTATTTGAGCAAGCAGGGCAGTTGAAGCAGGAGAGTTCATTTGAAATTACCGGGAAAGTGGTGGAAGATGAGCGTAGTGTGGGTGGATATGAGCTGCACGCTACGGGGCTCAAGGTGATTCAGGTAGCGGAAGAGTATCCGATTACTCCCAAGGACCATGGGACTGAATTTTTGATGGAAAACCGCCATTTGTGGCTTCGAAGTCAACGTCAGTGGGCAGCGATGCAGGTTCGGAATGCCATTCAATTTGCGATTCATCGATACTTCCAGCAGGAGGGGTTTGTGCAGATGGATGCCCCAATATTTACAGGAAATGCAGCGGAAGGGACTACGACATTGTTCGAAACCGATTATTTTGATGAGAAGGCATATTTGACGCAATCCGGCCAGCTATATGGGGAGGCGATGGCGATGGCTCACCGGAAAATCTACACGTTTGGTCCAACGTTTCGAGCAGAGAAAAGTAAAACCCGGCGACATCTTACAGAATTCTGGATGATCGAACCGGAGATGGCATTCTATGATCTGGATATGAACATGGATCTTGCGGAAGGCTTGTTGAAATTTGTGATTAATGAGGTGCTGGATCGTTGTCCTTCCGAACTTGCCATTTTGGAACGCGATCTGGGTGCGCTTCAAAAGGCTATAGCGGAGCCGTTTGTTCGAATTAGCTATAGTGAAGCGGTTGAGATTCTTACTAGCATGAAGACGGCAGATATGCTGGATCGGATGATGGCGGAAAGAGAGGAGGAGAAAACTGCGCTCCGCGAAGAGTTGGAAGAGCTTCAAAAGGAGCATGGATCGGCAAAAAAATGGAGAAAGGCGCAGATCGATCGGCGCAATCGGGAGATCCATAAGCGAATGGATCAGGTAGAGGAAGATCTACGAAATATTCCGAAATGGAAGGAATCGGCGGCCGGGTTTGAATGGGGGAGCGATTTTGGAGGGAGTGACGAAACGGTACTTACGATGCAATTTGATACGCCGGTAATGGTGCACCGATATCCTGCTGCAGTGAAGGCGTTTTATATGAAGAGAGATCCGGAGGATCCAAGTGTAGCACTGGCGCTGGACGTTCTGGCCCCGGAGGGATACGGTGAGATTATCGGTGGAAGTGTTCGCGAGGATGAGATTGAGCTGTTGAAGGAGCGCATTGCAGAGCATGATCTCCCAGAGGATCTGTTTTCGTGGTACCTGGATTTGCGTCGGTTCGGATCGGTGCCTCATGCCGGATTTGGATTGGGGCTGGAGCGGACGGTGGCGTGGATTTGCGGGCTTTCTCATGTGCGTGAAACCATACCGTTTCCGAGGATGCTGGGAAGACTTCGTCCGTAGGGTGCAAATAAGAGATTATGAATTCATAGTTTCATGAATTCAAGAACTCGGCGGTAATTTTAAGTACCTTTCCACAGGGATCCGAAGCTGTGACGCATACGTTCGAAGAAGATCCACTTTATAGGGAAGCATCTCATCCGGATTCGATCGAACAAACTCGGTAATAATCCGGTTACTGAAAATAAACGTACTTGTCTCCTCCCCATAATCTTGGCTTATGCGACGTTTCACGGGTGTAAATAAACCTCGTTTCGCTTTGCTAATCAGAGACTGCTCTTTTCGTATCTGTTTCAACAGTTCGGGATCGGGTTTTTGGCGAGCGGGACGATCTATGGACAGCCCCATTGTATCTGCTTCTTTTTGTGCCTTCGACAAGATCGAGTTAAGCTCGGCTTGATAGGATTGGCTTCGAAATCTCGGATGAACACCGTGTTTCGTAGTCCAAACTGTAGACATGTCCGGCTCTCTTGCCAGATCGCTCAATACCGACTTATCCATGATTTTGAAAGCCGGCAGGTTCATGGCTTTGGCTTGTTGATCCCGCCATATCAGTAATGCTTTGTACAGATACCATGCATACTCATCAAACTGACTCTGATCCTTCTCTTTAAAGAGAGTTTCCTGATCGGCCTTCGTGTAATCCTTCTCCTCGGCCACACGATTTTCCTGCTGTACCCAGTCTAGTACACCCTTTTTTTCAGCGAGTGGATGGAACAGATTGTAGAGAGGGCCAAGATGGAAAACGTCATTAGCTGCATACTGAATCTGGCTGGGGGATAGAGGACGCGTATACCAGTTACTGAGCTGTTCTCCGGAATCAAGATCCAGTTCAAGATGTTCCAGAAGGAGATTCGAAAGGGATCGCTGCGGGTTGTTCAGTAGCCGGACATAGTTGTTCAGATCGATCAGATTCACCGGTCGGCATCCAAGTGATTGAAGAAGCCGGAGATCTTCACCAAACGAAAATACAAGTTTTTTGAGATCCCGACGCTCTAAGTGACGGAAAAGAGGAGATAGGTCTAACTCTTTTTGGAGCGGATCAACCAAATAGCACTCACCTCCGGTAGCCAATTGTAAAAGGCATAGGTTGAATCCGTACCGATGGTAATTTTTATCGAATTCAAGGTCGATTGAACACATTTCTGCCCTCTCCAGCACCCTTAATAGGTTCTCCAGTGCAGAGGGTGTCTGAATAAAGTGAATCGGGGAATGTGGTTGGGTCATTCGCTCTCCTGCATCCATGGGAGATGATTAAGATCCAGATTTCCGCCTGTAATGATGACTCCCACACGCTTATTGCGAATCTCATCACCCAGTAATGGAAGCGCAGCAAGTGGAACGGCACAGGAGGGCTCGATAATAAGATTCATTCGCTCCCAAAAGGTTTTCATTTCGTGGATGATGGCAGATTCCTTCACGGTGACGATATCGTTTACGTATCGACGTATCATATCATAATTGATCCTTCCGATGGTTGCACGTAATCCGTCGGCAATAGTGTGCCGATTGCCTGTTGTTGTATAGATGCCGAAATGAAAAGAACGGGAAGCATCATCGGCCATTTTGGGTTCGGTTCCAATAATGCGAATGCCGGGATTGCTTTTGCCTGTCTGCGATGTTTTTCCAGGGTTCGGTAGATGTTCTACATTCGGTATATCTTCAGTATTCGGTAGATCTTCTTTGAAAACAGCATCCCTGAGTATATTCGATCTATTGTATGCCGCAAGAGAGCACCCCGATATTAACCCACCGCCACCAATCGGCATAATCATTAAATCCAGATCTGGAACCTCAAGCATTAACTCAAGAGCAGTCGTTCCCTGGCCGGCAATCACGCGTGGATCTGCAAACGGGTGAATGACTACGAGTCCTTCACGTTCAACAAGCTCCTGAAGTGTAACTTCTCTGCTTTCCAGGGTTGGCTTGCAAAATACCACCTCGCCACCATAGTTTTTTACAGCTTCAACCTTCACTTTTGGAGCATTTTCCGGCATCACAACCACCGATCTACATCCGCGAGTCTTTGCTGCTTTGGCCACCGCTTGCCCGTGATTTCCGGATGAATGTGTAGCAACCCCCCGTTGAATTTCATCCTCCCCAAGTTGCAGCACGGTATTAAGTGCACCGCGGAATTTAAATGAACCCGATTTTTGGAAGTTCTCACATTTAAAGAACAGAGAGCTCTCAAAACGTTGGTTGTAAGTCTCTGATGTAAGAACTGGTGTTTTGTGAATCGATTTGCGGATTCGTTTATATGCATCGAGTATGTCCGGATATTCGGGTAAATGTATTCGGGGTGATGATGGTGCATTATCATTCATGACAACGTCTCCGGTAGATTCGAATCTTGCGATATAGCATGTTCAATTCGGTTTTTTAAGGCCAGACAAACGGGATTCGTGATTGGTTCCGGAAATGGCTCAATGAGGATCGTTTGATATCCTTCCCGGTCGGCTCTACGAAATAGTTCGTATAATTGAGTAGCAAACTGTTCGTAATCTCCGTGAAATGAGTAAACATGCCCCTGATCATAGGTGTGAATCTCAGTACCAAATTTCGTTTGAGCCAGATGACGAATTACCAATACTCTGGAGTGATGGGTCCGATAAGATTCCGACGACGCCCATAGTACACGAGCAAGAGGGGCATAATGTTTGTATCGGGTACCGGGACTTTTTCGCAGTTTATCGATCCCGTGTTTATCGATCTTTTGTTTCTCATCTTTCTCGTCTTTGTTCTCGAAATCTGTTTCGGTTTCGTTCGCAAGACGAACCACCTTATGATTGTGTGGCATGGTCACATCACATTTCAAAACCTGTCGTAATTCCGCCACTCCGATCATACCTGGTCGCAGGATTGTGAATGGTTTTTGTGAAAGATCCAGAACCGTAGATTCGAGTCCAATACTGCATATACCTCCGTCAAGAACCGGAACAAGGCCCTTAAAATCATCCAAAACATGTTGTGCAGAAGTAGGACTTGGTTTCCCGGACCGATTGGCACTAGGTGCAGTCAGAGGACCAGTCACTGAGATCAATTGTAAGGCTAGGGGGTGAGCGGGCATTCGAACAGCAACCGTATCCAGACCTGCAGTTGCATGATCTGGAACTTTGGAATTCTTTGGCAAAACTAATGTGAGAGCCCCTGGCCAAAAATTCCGTGCTAATTGGGCTACCTCATCGGGTATATTATCGGCTATATGCTCAAGCATCTGCAGATCCGAGATGTGCACGATCAGTGGATTGTCGGCAGGTCTTCCTTTGATACGAAAGGTTTTCTGGATCGCATCCGGATGGAAAAGAGAGGCAGCTAGTCCATATACCGTTTCTGTGGGAATCGCAACGGGTTCCCCAGACAGAATCTGTTCAACAGCCTGAGACAGTGTTACTATCATGTGACCGGTTCCATCGTGAAAACTTCGTAGGGGGTACAGGATTTTAGAAATTCGATGGCGTCTCCTAAA
This sequence comes from Bacteroidota bacterium, assembly GCA_003045995.1. Lineage (GTDB taxonomy): Bacteria > Bacteroidota > Rhodothermia > Balneolales > Balneolaceae > Sam29DG08-bin30. Next base: position 47,773 of record PZPG01000004.1, on the reverse strand, counting down.
TCGGAGATGGAATGTAGTACAACTCTAGTTGCTCCCTCTTTTTGAACGAGTTTAATCGAGTGTTTCTTTTGCTCCCCTAGTTCGCGAATGAGTGAAACAAAATAGCCGCTTTCATACATTTGTCCAGCTGAAGGCTGATCGGGTTGTGGAAATAAGAGCCACATTCGATCGGATCGAATAGTGACCTTTTTTAAGAGCAGCCTTGAGGATAGCCATTTGATCCGCGCCCCATCTACAAGATTCAGGACCGATTCCGGAACCGGACCAAAGCGGTCTTTCATCTCCTTTACCCATTCATCCAGATCTTCCAGAGAGGTAGCTTCGGCAAGACGTCGATAGAGATTCACCCGTTCAACAGAATCCTCCACATAGTTCTGATCGATGTAAGCATCCAGGTCGAATTCAACCGACGTTTCCGGAAGTTCAATCGTAGGTTTGTAGGATGTAAAAATGTCACTGAATTCACTCTCTTTCAACTCATTAACCGCATCATCCAGAATTTTTGTATATAAGGTAAATCCGATGTCAGCAACAAAACCGCTTTGCTCCGCACCAAGAATATCACCGGCTCCACGTATATCCAGATCTCGCATGGCAATGCTGAAACCGGAACCCAGTTCGGAGTACTCCTCCAGCGAGGTTAACCGCTTTTTGGAGTCGGATGAAAGAGTGTTCCAGTCTCTTGTAAGAAGATAGCAAAAAGCCTTTCTCATCGACCGCCCAACGCGGCCACGTAGCTGATGCAATTCAGAAAGACCAAACCGGTCTGCATGATGAATCATGATCGTATTGGCATTGCTAATATCGATGCCGTTCTCAACGATGTTGGTGGATACTAACAGGTCGAATTTATGGAGATAAAAATCGGAAATAATGTTTTCAAGTTCAGCGGAAGCCATTTGTCCATGTGCCCAGCGAACTCGCACATTTGGCACGAGAGAGCTTAACATAGCTGCCATCTCTTCAATCTGACTTACCCGGTTATGTATGAAAAAGATCTGTCCGCCACGCGATAACTCAAAAAGAATCGCATCCCGTATAATTTTTTGATTAAAAGTATGGATCTCTGTCAGAACCGGTTGACGATTTGCAGGCGGTGTCTGGATCACACTCAGATCCCGCGCTCCCATCAAAGAAAACTGAAGCGTTCTTGGAATCGGAGTTGCCGTCATGGTGAGTACATCTACTGTCGAACGCATCTGCTTGAGCTTCTCTTTGACACTAACACCAAACCGTTGTTCTTCATCAATAATCAACAATCCCAAATCTTTGAACTGTACATCTTTCGACACAAGTCGGTGTGTACCAATCACAATATCTACTTTTCCCTCTTTTAAATCGGATAGAACCTGCTTCTGTTCAGCCGCTGTCCGGAACCGAGAAAGCGATTCGATGACCACGGGAAAAGATTCCATTCTCCGGCGAAACGTTTTTGCATGCTGATCTGCCAATATCGTAGTAGGAACCAGAACAGCCACCTGTTTTTGCCCCATTACCGCTTTGAACGCAGCACGAACAGCTACCTCAGTCTTCCCGAAACCAACATCCCCGCACACCAAACGATCCATGGGATTCGGGGACTCCATATCCTCCTTAACCTTCCGGATCGCTTCAAATTGATCTTTGGTTTCTTCATACTCAAACCGGGCTTCCAACTCGGTTTGCCATGGGTGATCGGGGGGGAACGAGAAAGCCGTCTCTGCTTTTCGTTTCGCATAGAGGCGAATAAGATCTCTCGCGATATCTTTTACCTTTTTCTTGGCGGCCGCTTTTTTTCTTGCCCACTCTCCGGAACCGAGTTTTGTAACCGTAGGTTGCGTACCCTCTTTGCCGGAGTATTTTTGAAGTTTATGAAGGCTGGAAACATTTACGTACAGAATTGATTGTTCTCTGTATTCAAGAACAGCTGCTTCCTGAATGTGATCCCGAACTTTTATTTTCTTAAAACCGCGAAACCTGGCGATTCCGTGATCCACATGCACCACAAAATCGCCTGTTTGCAGATCCTTCAGCTCTTTCAGTGATAACCCCCCGGAAACACGCTTGCGTCGCACTACGGGTCGATGATAACGGCCAAATATTTCATGATCGGTTAAGACGGATAGATTTGCATCGTGCAGAAGAAACCCGCCATGAAGATTCTGAACCAAAATTCGATAGTTAAATGCTTCCGATGCATCCCCCAATAGCTCCTCCAGCCTGTCGCTTTGATTTTGATGCTCCGAAAGAATTACGACTTCACCGCCCTTTTTGCTTTGCTCCTGTATAAATCCCGATAATAGTTTCGCGCTGCCCTGAAAGGAGGGGTGCGGAGAAGTTCTCAGAGTGAGTGACATGGATGCCTCATACGGTGAAGACAGAGCCCCACCCTGCAGGAGTGGAACTCTCTCACGGATATTTGTCCACTCCATATAGGAGGTATAGTACGTTTCTGGGAAAGGGAGATCGGATTGTTCTTTCGCGAGGGTCTGATACTCGGCTATCGTCGTCTCCCAAAATGTTCGATAGGAAACATCCCACTCGCCTGCCTTATGTAGAACAATAAGTGTATTGGCGGGGAGATATGAAAGAAGATGAACCCGATCTGAATGGGTATCGAAGGCAGCATTGGGTACCAGAGTGGTTTCGTTGAGAAAGGAGATAGAACGCTGCGAATCGGGATCAAATTCTCGGATAGAATCGATTGTATCACCAAAAAACTCCAGACGAATAGGATACTCCCCTGCGAACGGAAAAATATCTAATATACCTCCTCGTACTGCATATTCACCCGGTTGACGCACAAAATGATCTGGTACAAAACCGATATCAGCAAGTTGGATTTTTAACTCCTCGAGGGCCACGGTCTGATTCTGCCGTATGGTAAAGGAACGTTCTTGAAATTCCTTCTTTGAAACCATTTTCTCTGCAAAAGCAGATAGGGAAGATACCAACACAGGTTTTTGTGTATGATGCAGTGATGCTAAAAGCTCTGAACGCTGCACCATCACGGAGAGGTCAGGAACAAACGAGACATCGTAGGGTCTTGCACGGGTAGAGGGAAAAAAGAGAGCAGAATCATTCCCTAACTGGCGCAGATCCGAAACCATCTGTACCGATACCTCATCATCCTGTGTTAGCAACAGTACAGCATCAAAATGACCAGATAATGCATCGATTAATACAGTTGCGGCAGATCCGGTAAATCCTTCCATCTTTACTGAAGATCCTTTATGCAGAGACTTCAAAGCATCTGCTACAGGCAAGTGCTGAAGTACATGTTGTTTGATACCATCCAGAGGATGAGCCATACGATTCTATTTTATAAGATAAAGACTGGATTGCAGAAGGGTTCTCTCTGTTAAGAAACCGAGCAAAAGGAGAACGAACCCTGCAAGCAGATAACGTGCATACAGGTCTTCGTAGTTTATATAGATGATCTCTTCCACAATTGATTTTTCCAGCCGGTCGATTTCGGAGTAGATTGTTTTCAGATCATCGGAACTGGTTGCACGGAAGTAAAGTCCCCCTGTCATCCGTGCAATCTCTTTCAACTGCTCCTCATCAATATTGACCTCTACATTTTGATAACGTCGTCCGAAAATTGGGTCATCAATAGGGTAGGGGGCTGTTCCCACACTTCCGATGCCAAGAGTGTAAATTTTGATTCCATAAGTGGAGGCGAGTTTCCCGGCAGTCAACGGGTCGATCTCACCGGCATTATTCATGCCATCGGTAAGCAAAATGAGCACTTTACTGGTTGCTTCGCTGTCTTTTAATCGATTTATCGACGTTGCAATTCCTACACCAATCGCAGTTCCGTCTTTTAGCAACCCCACATCTACGGTTTCCAGCAAGTTTGTGGCCAGACGCCTGTCGACTGTGGGCGGGCAAACCGTAAAGCTTTCTCTGGCAAACACCGTAATTCCAATACGATCGTTGATTCTGGAATTGATAAATTCACGTGCGATATCTTTGGAGGCGATCAGGCGATTGGGTTTAAAATCTTCCGCAAGCATCGAAGAAGAGATATCAATACTTAATAGTATATCGATTCCTTCGCTGGTCTGCTCTGTTGTACTGTTCTGAAGTTGCGGCCGGGCAAGAGCTGCAACCAGCAGTAGATAGGATACTAAAAAAAGAAACAGTGGGAGCCATGTTATTTTTGAGCGCCATCCTGTATCGATGCGTTGTAATGTTTGAATGGTAGAAAATGTGAACGAACGACGTTTTTTTTGGACCAACCTGAAGAGCAAAAAGCCCCCCCAAACCGGAATTACAGCAAGAAACCAGAACATTTCGGGATTGTTCCAGATCATGGTGTCCCCCCGGATTGTTCAAATTCCTCCTTTTTCAGGCGCTCCATATCAATGTGTTTCAATCTAAGCTCCTCGAGGCGGGCCGAATCATCCCGCTCCACAGTATCTATAAATTCATCTGCTACATGCAACGCACTTAAAATCGACTCTTCTTCGGGAGTCATTTTTGCGAATTTCACCATATCTGCCTCCATTAATACTCTGCGCGTTTTCTCAATCACACTCGATGAAGCATAATGATCCACAAGCCCCCTCACAATCTCCCCCGAAGTCATCTCGAGAGCAGGAAAATCGTAAACTCGTTTAATGTATCTGCGAATTGAATCACCGAGTTGTACATAGAACTGATCTGCCTGATCGTGCGAGCGAATATCCTTGTGGGTTCGAAGCTCCCGTATTTCACGTTTCAGCAGGATTAACGGATCTTCGAATTCCGTTCCTAGATAATTGCGTTGTTTGGGCTGCAGAGAGGATCTCTTTTTATGTTTTAGCCAGAAAAGAATGGCACCCAGAAGTGGAATTAGGAGCAGAAATAAGTATGGGAGGATACCAGAACTGAATGCATAATTCTCTTTCATCGGGCGAAACTGCGAAACGGAGTCCTGCAGAGAGCTCTTAAAAAAAACGGGAATTCGGTTTGTGTATATAGTTGTATCGGAATCCCCGGAACGAAGCGTTATCGGCTGCGCAGGGATGATGACGTCCTCATTTTGAAAATACTGTAACGTGTAGACAAGGCTGTCCGTAGAAGATGATTCCCGGAACCGTTCTACTTTAAGAACGATCGGATCCCCCTCAAAGGTGGTTTCATCTGGGTAAAATAACCTGTCATATGTGCCTTTCACTACATAGGAGATCTGAAATGTATCCCCTATACGCACAGAATCTCTATCTAAATACGTAATAATCTGCTGAGCATGCACATGGGTTCCGTAAAATACTGAAAAGCAAAGACTCAGAAGGATTCCAATTCCTATATTCAGCAGAACCTGATTCAACATATTCTGCAGTCGTTCGGTTTGTTCTTTATTAACAATCATGAAAGAAATTCACGAATAGAAGTCACATGGGTTTCTTTTTCGACAAGGTAAGATAAAAAAAACGACCATCCCTTTGAAGATGGTACTCTTCAAAATCTTTTTTATCTTATCAATCATGAAAAAAAATGTTGTCGTCTTTGTTAAATCTTCCATTGTACCTGGATCAATTCTACTCTTGATCGCTGCACTTTTTATAGTAACTCCGGGTGGTAATGCAACGTTTCTCTCAACGAAGTCCGAGTTAGAACTCGATACAGGTCTACCTCGATCTGCACAAACTGATCTGCTCATCACATCTGACACAGAGGAGATACTGGCTTCCGAGCCTCTGGATAGTTTTGGGTTTTCCTCCCAAAAAACAGAATATGAAGAGGGAACAATCCGTCGCAATGAGAGCTTTTATTTGATCCTTCGCAGGCATGGATTATCCGCGCTGGAAATTCAACGTCTCACTGATTCTTCCCGTGGAGTTGTGAACTTAAAAAGATTACTCCCTGGTCAGAAATATCGTATCTACTATGAAAATGAAAAACCGATCTCATTTGTCTGGATGCAATCCCCACTACAGTTTGTTCGGTTTGATTGGGATACAGAGTTATCTGTAGAACGCGGTTCGCTTCCAGTAACCCCGGTAGAAAGTGAGTACGCCGGGATTATCTCATCTTCTCTATACGAGTCGATGAGCGATCGTAACGGCACTCCGCAACTGGTGAATGAATTGGCCGACCTGTTCGCCTGGCAGGTAAATTTCTTTGGGCTCCAAAAAGGCGACCACTTCAAGGTGGTTTATGAGGAGTTGTTTGCAAACGGTGAATTTATTGGAATTGGAGATATTCAATTTGCCGAGTTTCAGCATAAAGGAGAAGTATTTCGCGCCTATTTGTACGAACATCCTGATCGGACAGGCTATTTCGATGAACACGGGAACAGTCTGCAGAAAGAGCTCTTAAAGGCACCCTTTAAATACAGTCAGCGGATAAGTTCCGGGTTCAGCCATTCACGATTTCATCCTGTCCTAAAGACAAGACGTCCACATTATGGAACCGATTATGCTGCACCAAAAGGAACGCCGGTTTTGGCGGTGGGTGACGGAGTTGTCACGGAAGCACAATACCGCGGAGCAAACGGAAACATTGTTCAAATTCGTCATAATTCTACCTACAGAACAGCCTATTTACATTTGAACGGATTTGCCAAGGGAATTTATAAAGGGGCAAAAGTCACTCAGGGAACGGTCATTGGGTATGTTGGTAATACCGGACTTAGTACCGGACCACATCTCTGCTACCGACTCTATAAAAATGATCAGCCCGTGAACTCACGTAATATCGATCTGCCTGCTTCTGATTCCCTGGAGGAGGTATTTCATGAAGATTTTTCAAGAGTGGTTGAAAGAGGGAATCTGCGATTGCAATATCTTCCACTGCAACAAGAACTTGCGTCCAATCTGCCATAAAGACTTCTCGTAAGTATTGGTGAGTCAGTGGGTGTTGGTGCGTCAGCAGATGTTCTTGCGTCAATGGGTGCTGCTGTGCTTGTGAGCCGAGTACAATATTCTCTGTAGGATTAATTGTGAGCAATTCGTCGCTGAAAGAAACCGGACAGTGACTTCACGTACGATTCATTGGTATAGAGTTCTACGTGATCCATTTGATGCTTTCGAAAAAAAGTCAATAACATCTCTCTTTGTTTTTTGCGCTCGATCTGGTACGCTTTTCGAACGGTATTACTAGATGTGTCCACTACTGTCATTTGTCCTGTTTCTGGATCCTGAAGCCGAAGTAACCCAAGTTCGGGGAGCGTATCCTCCAGCCGGTCCCGTATGACTATGTTCACAAGATCATGCTTTCGGTTGATTGTTTTCAACTGCTTTTCATAGTTCTGATCCTCAAAATCAGAAAGCAATACAATAATCGCTCTCCGGCTCACAAGCTTTCCGAGATACTTTAGCGCAGATTGTATATCCGTTTTCTTTCCTGAAGGCTTTGTTGCAAAGATCTCACGGATCAGACGTAAGACATGGTTCTTTCCTTTTTTGGGTGGTATCACTTTTTCAATTCGATCACTGAACAATACCATCCCTACTTTATCCCCATTCTTTATGGCACTGAAAGCGAGTACCGCACTCAGTTCCGTTGCCAGTTCCATTTTGGTTTGACGGTGACTTCCAAACAAACCACTCGTAGAGATATCCACACACAACATCAGTGTCTGCTCTCGTTCCTCTTCAAATACTTTGATATAGGGTTCATTGGATCGGGCCGTGACATTCCAGTCGATCTGCCGCACATCATCTCCAAACGTATACGCCCGAACCTCAGAAAACTCCATCCCTCTGCCCTTAAAAGCAGACTGATATTCACCACCAAAGATGGTATTTACAATCCCTTTGGTGCGAATTTCCAACAACTGTACTTTTTGTAAGATCTCTTTAGATATCATAAAGTGAAAGATACTAAGAAATATCGAACCCTTCTTTCCTTGTTGTATCAGATCGTTGTATCTTTTCGACGCCACTAATAAAACCAATGGATGGAGTGAAAAAATGATTATTGGAGTCCCTAAAGAGATAAAAACACACGAAAATCGAGTTGCACTTCAGCCAGCGGGTGCTCAGCATCTTGTGCGCATGGGGCATACCGTAATTATTGAACATGGTGCCGGAGAGGGTAGCGGCTTCGATGACGAACAATACCGGGAAGCGGGTGCTCAGTTTGAAAAAGATGCCAGGGATGTATGGGCAAAGGCCGAAATGATTATGAAGGTAAAGGAACCCATTGAGCCTGAATACAGCTTTTTGCGTGAAGGATTGATTGTGTTTACCTACTTCCATTTCGCGGCAAGCAGACCGCTAACCGAGGCTGTCATTCAATCCGGTTGTATTGCAATTGCCTACGAAACGGTGGAATCTGAGGATCGTACACTTCCTCTTCTGATTCCGATGAGTGAAGTAGCCGGACGGATGTCGGCTCAGGAAGGTGCCAAGTATCTCGAAAAGCCGATGGGGGGGCGAGGAATTTTGATGGGAGGGATTCCAGGTGTGGCACCGGCAGAAGTAATGGTTCTTGGCGGAGGAGTTGTAGGGGTAAATGCGGCAAGAATGGCGGCCGGACTGGGTGCCAATGTTACCATTTTGGATATCAATTTAAAGAAGCTTCGGTATCTGGATGAAGTGATGCCAAGTAATGTGTCCACTCTCTTTTCAAGTGAGAGTAACATTCGTTACCGCTTGCCACGCACGGATCTTGTCATTGGTGGTGTACTGAAGCCCGGTGCGAAAGCCCCCCATCTCATTACGAAAGAGATGCTGTCCTTGTTGCGACCTGGCTCCGTGCTGGTTGATGTTGCAATCGATCAGGGAGGATGTTTTGAGACCTCTGTACCAACTACACATGATAAGCCTGTCTATCATGTAGATGGGATTTTGCACTACTGTGTTGCGAATATGCCGGGTGCAGTGCCTTACACTTCAACACTTGGTCTTACCAACGCGACTTTGCCATATGCGATTCAGATTGCAGGGAAGGGGTGGAAATCTGCCTTGCAAGAGAATCCTGAACTTCAGAAAGGAGCTAACATTATCGGTGGAGATGTTGTTTACAAAGATGTAGCGAATGCGTTTGACCTGCCATATAAACCTCTGGACGAGGTTCTTTAATCCTACTCTTCAATTCTACTAAGCAGTTCGAGGTTGAATGGTCAGTGAGGTAGTATTTATAGGCCTCTCACAATGCCTGTGATCAGCAGGATCCCTAAGACCTCTAGGATCGATCGCTAATCTCTGTCCACTCCTTAGGCTTATCCCCGACATAAAGAGCTCGGGGTCGCACAAGCCGGTTATTGCTCATTTGCTCTAGATAGTGGGCGGTCCATCCGGAAATACGACTCATCGCAAAAATAGCTGTATACAGATCGGGTTGAATTCCCAATGAATAGTACACCGTTGCAGAAAAGAAATCGACATTCGGATCGATATTTTTCTCCTCTTTCATAGTTTTCAATATGGCTTCCGACCATTCATACAGAATCTCGTGCCCCGTTTCTTCCGATAAGCTTTTCGACATAGTCCGAAGCAAACGTGCCCTTGGGTCAAACGTTTTGTACACACGATGTCCAAAACCCATGATCTTCTCTCTCTTTTCCAGTTTTTCCTTGGTGAAAGCCACTGGATCCGCAGTTTTTAAGTCACTCTCTAATGCCAAAAGCATATTCATAACGGCCGTATTTGCACCACCGTGCAAAGGCCCTTTCAAAGACCCAACAGCTCCTGTCACAGCAGAGAAGATATCAGACTCTGTGGAAGCTATGGCTCGGCATGTAAAGGTGGATGCATTCATCCCATGTTCTGCATGAAGAATCAGACACAAATCCATTGTTTTTTCTGCCTCTGCTCCTGGCCGAACTCCATTCAACATATAGAGGAAATTGTAGGCAGTAGATCCTTCATCCAATGGAGAGACAACATCTAATCCCTGTCTTGCCCGGGCAAATGCCGCAATAATCGTTGGAATTTTAGCGGTCATCACAATAGCATTTCCTGTATCATCCAACGACGGATCGGTAAAATCTGCAAGCATCGATACAGAGGAGCGTAACACAGCCATGGGTTCGGCATGTTTCTCTGTCGTGCAAATGTAGTCGAGTACCGGCTTCGGAAGCTTTCTCTCATGTACTAGCAAAGAATTTAGCTCATCCAATTCCTTCTTTGAGGGTAGTCGATCATTCCACAGTAGAAAACACACCTCTTCAAAGGTTGCATATTCTGCTAGTGTGTCGATCGTATATCCACTGTACACCAATTCTCCTTTCTGGCCATCGATGAAACTTTTCGTGGTTGAAAAAGCGACAATTCCCTCCAGTCCAAGATTTAAATATGGATACTCATCCCGTGTAATGTTTTCTAAATTATGTTTGCTCATAACCGTTTAAGTAATTCTGTGAACAGAGTCATTATGCGTTGATTTCACCTTGATTTTCGTAGACTTCAAAGGTACAAAAAAACTGCCCTTTTTACAGGAAAAGTTTCATGAATCACGCGATTCAGATCGCTTTATTCGATTCCAAATCTCATCCATCTCTTCCAGAGATGTGTCATTGATCTTTTTACCGGCCTCTCTTAGCTCCAATTCAATAGACCGAAATCGTTTCTCAAATTTTCTGCCTGCCTCTCGCAAGAGCTCCTCCGACTGAAAGCCCATCAGACGTGAAACATTTACAAGACTGAACAAAAGATCTCCGAACTCTTCCCGGATCTTGGCCGACAACTCGTTCCCATCAAAACCATGATCTAAAGCATTCTCCAACTCATCTATCTCCTCCTTTACTTTTTCAAAAGCAGGTTTCCAGTTTCCCCAGTCAAATCCCACATTGGATGCCTTTTCTTGCATCCGGTGCGCACGAATAAGTGCAGGCAGCTGAACAGGAAGCCCGTCCAGTACGGAGGTTCTGCCTTCCCCCATTTTGATCGATTCCCAGTTACGCGCCACGTCAGCCACATTCTCAACTTCAGTATTCGCAAAAATGTGAGGGTGCCGTCGAATCAGTTTCTCAGAGATTCGGTACACGACGTCCTCGATTGTAAAATGGTGCTGTTCCTGCGCCATTCTGCTGTGAAACACAACTTGAAGCAAAAGATCCCCTAACTCTCTGGAGAGCTCCGCCTGGTCCTGGTTTTCAATGGCATCTACCGCTTCGTATGCCTCCTCAATCAGATGATCTTTCAATGATTCGTGAGTCTGCTCCCGATCCCATGGACAACGGTTCCGAAGAATCTCGACCAAATCCACAAAATCCTTGAACGAGGACGAAGGTTTCATCCTGCCAATTTTCTCATCCATCCCTTCAGACTCTGACTCCACATTTACTTCAGACACAATCCTGCCAGTTTTAGTTGCGATTTAGGTTTCCTTCTTTTTCTTTTCAGCAGCAGGAAACAAGATATTATTAAGAATCAAACGATACCCAGGACTATTCACATGAAGACTCAAATCCGTCGGAGGATCCCCCACTCTGTGCGTATAATCCTCCGGATCATGGCCGGCATAAAATGTAAATGTTCCCTTCCCATAATTACCATGAAGATATTTGACCTGATCCCGCCCGGGTGATTCCGCCAAAATCACAACATTCGATTTCACCTTATCTTTGCGAAATGCAGTTGTTTGTCCGTAAAACCCTGGGATACTACTCACATGATTCTGTGTAAGCATCGTTGGCACTGGATCCCACTTAGCAGAAAAATCAAACAGCGTAAAATAGTCTAGACTCTCACTAAGCTGATTTAAATTCACCTCCACATCAATATCACCGTGTTGATAAATAAACGGATCATTCACCAGTGAAAAATTGGAAAAAGCAAGCGTTTCCTCATAATCAAGTCGCTGGTTAATGTTCGTATCCATGGGAAAACCGCCAATTTCCGGAGGCACAATGTCCAGTTCCCTCGCCGCTAACGCAATATCGAACGTATTGGTACCCGAACACATTGCAAACAGAAATCCGCCATTGCCAATGTATTCCTTAATGGTGAGAACAACGTCCAGTTTTAGGGCGCTCACTTTCGCATACCCGAGCTCTTGCGCCATCGCTTTTTGCTTATTCACACGCTCGATATACCACGGTGCATTACGATACATGGCATAAAACTTCCCATACTGCCCTGTAAAATCTTCATGATGCAGATGCAGCCAATCATACTCGGCAAGATCTCCTCGCAAAACTTCGCGATCGTATAGTTTTTCATACGGAACTTCGGCATAATCCAGCGCTAATGTAACTGCGTCATCCCATGGGAGAGCTTGCGGTGGCGTATAAACAGCAATTTTTGGGACTTTCTCCAAATTCACGGCTGCGGTATTGGCTCCTTGTGACTCCACCTCACGAATCAACGCTTGCGCCTGCGACTCCGAAAGCAACTCCACCCCAACATTACGAATCCGGGCGTTTCGAACAATGTCGGAACGATTAGTCGTAAGAAAACTCCCTCCCCGGTAATTCAGCAACCAAGTTCCAGTCTCACCTGTGGCAAGATGCTGAAACATTAACCCGTACGCTTTCAGGTGATTCGTCTGTCCTGCGTCCATGGGGATCAGCACTCTGCTTTGAGCAATTCCGGCACCAATCGGTATCAAACACAATAATAACGCAAGGAGCAACCTCCTTAAACTATACAATTTTTCATTAGTTTCGGGTTGATGGAGCCACTTTATGGGTTGTAGGATCCTGTCTATTTTCATGGGTATCATCCGGTTTTTCTGTGTCATCCGTTTCTTAAGAGCTTGCCGGCTGCTGTTGCCGTTGCAGGTAGGTCCGAGCCAGTTCGGTGTAGTATCCGCCTGGATAACGATATAATAACTCTTCGTATAGATTTTGAACCATTTGATCCAACTCTTCCATCTGAATGCCCTCTGTAGTATTCTCCTTTGCTGAACCAGAATCCTTCTGACCCGTTTGAAGAAGAATACGTGCAGCTTTCGCTTGTTCCCAGAGTAATCGCTCATGAATAGGTTTCGACTCGAATTGCGGTTCGATCTGACGGATCAATAGCAATACCTCCTGGGCATAAGAGGAGGGGAGATAGCGCGCCAACTGAATGGATGCATGGCCGGCAAATGCATGGTCCGGATGATCAGTAATCCAGTTGGCGTCCTTTAAGGCTTCCTTATAGTCACCCTGCAAAAGCTGCCGATAGAGTCGGGTGAAATCCAGGAGCTGCGAGCCGGTACTATCTGCCCGTAGTCCGGATTGTATCCATTGTTCCAGAACGATCGCTTCATTCGCATACCAGGAGGACGAACGGCGTTGAAGGGATGCGAGCTGAATCACAGCAAAATCGTTATCACCGGCAAACAAGTCGGCCAGACTCAGATAGAAACGGACCTTTTCACTTAGATTGGCATCCTGTGTCAAACGATCTGCACGGGTAAGACGCTGCCGGGCCATCCTGTACTCCTCCCCAAAAAGGTAGAGTCTGCCTTTGGCGTAGTGGGTATAGGCTGTTTCTATACCATCTTCTTTAAACCCCCGAAGTGCATCCAGCCATTGTTCTGCTAGCTCTGGATCGTGATAGATGTCCAGGGATAGGTCGAGCAAAGAAGTAAGCACTTTCTGGGTATTGGAATAGGTTGGTGCCATACTGTACAGAACCTCATAGGTTTGGTAGGCCCGTTGATATAGATCATCGGATGCAGGTCCTTGAACTAAGCTTTTTTCAACAATGTATCCGGCCCACTCCCCATAGGTATTGGCCATCTCTTCCAGCGCTCTCCAACGAAGGTTGGTCTCATCTTTTTCATAAAAACGAAACGCTTCCACCGCCAGTTCATACTGATGAGCAGATCGAAATTTTATACCGAGAACGTACACCTGTTGCCGTGCACGCTCCGACCTTGATTCGTAACGACGGGCAAATCGCAGTGCTCGATCGTAATTTTCGGTTTCCAGATACAACCACGAGAGAAGTTGAAATAACTGACCGTAGGCAATATGTTCTTCATCCAGGGTAAAAAGTCGATCTTCCAGTTCGACCGCTGCAATTTCGTAGAGACTCGTTTCTCTCATTCGCAACAATCTTTGTTGCACTTGGATCATCGTTTGGGGTTCTTCAACCACCATTTCATACAGTTCCTGAACACCCTTTTCAAACTCACCTCCCTGCATGTAGATTTCGCTGAGAGCTTGTCTGTACCAATCAGGCTTACCAATGATAATCCGTTGCTTTTCTATCACCTGTGCAGCAAGTGAAAACTCCCTACGATTCTCCAGAGAGCGAATTAAGAGCGAGACATCCGCTTCTGATTTGTACGTTTCTGCACCATCCATAATCGAACTCCAGATCGAAAATGCTTCTTCGGTTCGTTCTCCCGCATGCAATGTTTCAGCTAGTAACAGTCGCGTTTCAATCCGAGGGACCAAATTTCCATCCATTCTACCATCCGTTCCATCATCCGCTGAACCCTTCATTTCAGAACGGAACCGTGCTTCGGCTACTTGAATCGCTTCTTCGGTATCATTCATCGTGAGTAAACACTCTACCCGTTTTTCAAAAAACAGAAATCTGGTTGGATAGGTTTTTTGCAAGGTCTCAAATAGCGGACATGCCTGCTCATATTTTTTTTGCTGCATGAGGCGAGTTGCTAATTGATATTCCCGATCTTGTGCAGACACATCGGGTGAGTTCATCAGCCCGAAAAAGAATACCAAAAACAGCAACACAGAAAACTTCTTTATCATGGTTTGTCTGATCATCATATGGAAAAACATTGGTTATACTCCTCAATAAATGAATGTTTCAAAACCTGATAAAATGCCTGTAAGGGAAATCCAACAACATTGTAATAATCACCCTCGATTCGACGCACGAAAAAAGCGCCACGGTCGTCCTGTATTCCGTAGGCTCCCGCTTTGTCCATCGGGCTTCCTGAAGCTACGTAGGCCTGAATCTCTTCCTTCGACAAGTCGTGAAAATAAACGTTTGTTTGTTCGAAAAACGACTCCTTTTTCAAAATCGTGCCTTTGGAATTTAATTTCGACAGAACAACTGCAGTAACAACTACATGCATTCTTCCCGACAGTGTTTGAAGCATCTTTTCAGCGTCCGATTCATCTGCAGGTTTGTTTAAAATCTCATTTTCAGCAAAGACCATGGTGTCGGCTGTAATGAGAAATGTGCTTGCCGGATCTGCTGGAGAAGAATCCCGTTGCATGTTCCTACATTGCGGTAGAAGCGCCTGATGTTTGTTTTCTGCTAATGCAAGGGATGATGCAACCGGATCACCTGGATGAAATACAGGTTCTTCGATGTCGGCTGTCATCACTGTAAAGGCTTGCCCGGTAAGCCGAAGTAATTCTATGCGTCTAGGGCTTGCAGATCCAAGAATCCATTTCGTCATATTTGCCTGTACCTGTTCGTGTCCTTTATCCATATTTTTCATTGAATGGAAGATAGGGAAAAGCATGTCGCCTGAAAAGTTGCACACAAGCGGGATAATGCTCATCTTTGAGACCAATATTTTCATCCTCTCATGGATCTGTACATCGACATAATTTCATAGAATACATGGCAAAACGAAACAAAACCAGAACAGCTAAACGTACCGGAAGAGAGTCCGGTTCATCCTCAAAGCCTATGCTGTTTGATCGCTCGAACTATCTGATATTGATACTTGGAATTTTTCTCATACTTGTTGGATTTTCAATAATGAGACTGGAGAATGAGGTATACGGATTTATCTCTTTGTATGTTGCCCCTATTGTGATTATAAGTGGATATGGTACAGTAATTGCGGCAATTCTAACGCGCAGGAAGAAAGTGACAGATCTCACGGAATAACAGGCTACAATCTATGCGATGGTATAAGAAACTACATTGGCAAATCATTATCGGGCTCGTTCTGGGTCTGCTCTGGGGGTTGGTTTCCGCTTCGTCCGGTTGGAATGAATTTACCTCAGGAACCATACGGCCGTTTGGTACCATCTTTATCAACTTACTAAAATTGGTTGCTGTCCCCCTTGTTTTAGTATCCCTTGTGGTTGGGGTATCGAGTTTGAACAATATGTCCAGGCTGACGCGAATGGGCGGGAAAACAATCCTGATCTACCTCGCGACTACCTTGCTGGCGATAACTATTGGGCTAACCGTGGTAAATGTGGTAGATCCGGGGAGTTCATTGCCGGAATCCACCCGAGTTTCCTTAATGGAGAATTATTCTGGGACAGGCACAAATACAAAAAATACCTCGGAAAACTCAATTCTGGATTTTCTGGTTCGGATTGTACCCCAAAACTTTTTTGCTTCTGCATCCGAAAACGGAAACATGCTTCAAATTGTATTTGTCGCCATATTACTGGGGCTTGGAATCATTAGCATCCCAGCTCAGAAAAGTCAGACGCTCATCGAAGTTTTTGACTCATTAAATGAGGTGATCATTAAAATTGTAGATCTGATCATGAAGTTGGCCCCGATTGGAGTCTTTGCATTGATGGCCTCCGTCATTGTTGACCTTGCCGGAGATGATCTTCGGGATGCAGTTACTTTACTAAAGGCTCTTGCCTGGTACTCTCTCACTGTCGTCGCTGGCCTCCTCATTCATGTATTCGTGGTGTACTCGGTTCTGTTTAAGATCTTTAGTAAGATGAAGTTGTCAGACTTTTTCAGGGCCATACGTCCCGCTATTCTTCTTGGATTCAGCACCAGTTCCAGCCTTGCAACGCTACCCGTCACGATGGAAAGGGTAGAGAAACACCTTGGTGTTGCTGAAGAGGTATCCAGTTTTGTATTGCCGGTTGGAGCTACCATAAACATGGACGGAACCAGTCTTTATCAGGCAGTAGCCGCTGTATTTATTGCCCAGGCGATAGGGATGGATTTGTCGCTTGCACAACAACTAACCATAGTGTTTACAGCAACTGCTGCGTCTATTGGGGCGGCCGGTGTTCCGGGTGCAGGAATCATTATGTTAGTGATTGTGTTACAGGCCGTGCAGGTTCCGGTGGAGGGAATCGCGTTGATACTGGGCGTAGATCGCATCTTGGATATGGCTCGAACAGCGGTCAACGTAACCGGTGATGCAGCCGTTTCTGTGGCTGTAGCTCATACAGAGGGAAAGCTTGGAACCCTGCATTTTGATGATTGAGGGTTATGAGCAGTGCTTCAATGCCAAATAAGATATGTGTTAACTGGACCATGAATATCACAACTCATTGCTATCGTTTGTGTTATACAATTATTCTCATGTGTGTTATAGGTGGTTCGGCTATCGTTGAACTGCATGCAGAGGATGTTTCACATCTGGATCCTTCAAGTTCACAATGGAGTTCACAAATTCCAGATAACCCGGATGCAATGCTC
>PZPG01000004.1:15451-30452 GCA_003045995.1 Bacteroidota bacterium | reverse complement strand
ATTCTGGTAGAAAGTTTGAATGCGTTCTATGAAACCGAGTGGGAGCAGGCCGAATCATTGTTGCAAATAGCCATGGAAACGAACAAACAGGATCCAAGGCCGTTATTTTTTCGATCGATGATTCCGTTCTGGGAGTATTTTTTTGTGGAACAGACACCGGACTTGGCTCAACAGTTTCTCGAACGTTCACAGCTTGCGGTTGAAAAAAGTGAAGAGAGACTAGAGCAGAATCCGGCAGATACAACATCGGTACTTCTTCTAAGTGCTTTGCACGGGTATCGAAGCTTGGTGGCAGCTGGCGAGAGTGAATATCGGATTGCAATAAAAAGTGGAATGACGGGGTTTCAATTTACGCGTAAATTGATGTCTATGGATTCGGAGAGGCCGGAGGTGATGATTGGCAAAGGCATGTTCTATTATATGATCGGCAGCGTAAAGAAGGAAGCTCAGTGGCTTGTGAACACACTTGGAGTGTCTGCCGATGTGGAAATGGGATTTGAGCAACTGCGAAGAGCATCGGAATCGGAGGAGCAGGTGAGCACGGAAGCGATGATGATGCTGATGTATCTGTACGATAAGGAGGAGCGGTATGATGATGCGGCTGAGGTGGCTGAGGATCTAGTGAACCGGCATCCGGGAAATAAAATTTTTCACTTCAAGAGAGGGGAGATTTTGGAGTCGATGGGCAGGGTGGATGCCTCTGCAGATTCGTATCGCAGGGTATTGACCGCACCGTCTGGTTCGTTGCAGGAACTGAACCGAAAGGCAGACCAAAAATTGGCTACGTTGGAGCCTTCGGTACGGTAGAGGTTTGAAGTGTTGTGGATAATCTGTGGGAAAATAATTGCCTACTATTGCGTTTGTCGCGCCATTTGGCTTGTATCTGAGTGGTGATATGTCTATTCTTAAATAGTGATCGGTTTTCATGGAGCACAAAAATAAGTGCCACTGAAATGAAAAGGGAATCCGGTGAAAATCCGGAGCTATCCCCGTAGCTGTAACCTCGTTGAGTGTATCATCTCACCTTTGCCACTGTTCCTTGAACGGGAAGGCTGTAGATACACAGAGGAAGTCAGAAGACCTGCCTTTCACCTTGGAATGGTAAACTTTCGGAGGAAAAGTTTTCTGTTCAATCCATCTTGAATTGGATCTCATATTCTGCATGGAAATTACCTTTCCATTGGACCTATCCATAAGTAGATCTATTGTTGGAGTAATATGATGCGTCAAAAATACATTGTTATCATCTTCTACATTGTACTGTTTGGAGGATCAGCGTTTGGTTTGATTCCGGAAACGTTGAGTGCTCGTCAAGTATTTCAGGCAGATACAGACACCACTCTTTCTCTGGAGGAAATTATTATTACAGCATCCGGAATGCCAACCACCCGAAGAGAAACTATCAAACCGACCCTTGTTATCCACAAACCAGAAATTCAGCGATATGAAGGGATTGGGCTTGGGCAATTGCTACATGCTCAAGCAGGTTTATATATATCGAATGCGTACGGAGCCCCGGCCGAGAACCGTCGCCTCAAAGTGCAGGGGGCAGGGGACGCCTACACGCTATTGCTATTGGATGGTGTGGTACTCGGAGATCCGTCATCTATAAACTCCTTTTTTGATCTTCGTTTGCTTTCCCTTAGCGATGTCCGGCGGATCGA
The DNA here is from genome assembly GCA_003045995.1 of Bacteroidota bacterium. Taxonomy (GTDB): domain Bacteria; phylum Bacteroidota; class Rhodothermia; order Balneolales; family Balneolaceae; genus Sam29DG08-bin30. The sequence continues at coordinate 28,788 of PZPG01000004.1, read as the reverse complement.
AATCGTAAAGGGAAGTCAGTCGACGTTGTATGGCACGGATGCAATTGGAGGGGTGATCAACATCATTACCGAAAAACCTGACTCACGAGGGGAAACATCAAGTATTTTTGAATCGGGAAACCTTGTGATTTCTGCCGATCAGTATGCGGCGCGAAAAGTGTCAGCCGGATTGACTGGCAGGGTAACGCCCAAGTTTACGTACCGATTGAATCTGGCTGGAGACTATACGGAAGGATTCTCCTCTGCCGCAACCCCTGAAGAGGAGGAAGATCTGCCAGATCGTACACCCTATGACAAAGACGGACATCAGTTTACCCAGCTCAATGGTACATTGAAAGCCAATCTTTCAGATGCAAATTCATTGGATCTGATGGTAAGGCAGGGATGGTATCGGGGTGATTTTGACGGTGGTGCGTTTCTGGATGCTCCCAATCGATATCGATCCGATTTTATTTTTACCGGAATCCAACATCAGTATGAGGGCGATTTTCTTAGCTGGCAAACGGGCTATCATGGAACCTTTACAAAGAGGCAATTTGATATCTTGAACACATTCAGCAATGAAACTGATGTATATCCGTATCAGGGAGCACAGCATCAGATAAAATCAACAGCGGCGATGCGCATCAACCCGAAAATAAAGATGCTGGTCGGAGCTGAGGGTATCCATTATGTGAGCCCGTCAACCCCTCAAGCAAACCGGGCCGATGCTTCGATTTTCAGTGCTTATGCAAATAGCATCCATACGTTATCGGATTTGTTACTTGTTGAAGGAGGCGTTCGATGGAATGTACATAACGAGTTTGGTTCGAAATGGACTTATTCATTGGCAACCAGGGTACGGCCTGAGGTTCCGTTTCAAATCTCTGCTGGTCTTAGTTCCGGGTATAAGGCGCCCACATTGGATCAGCTCTATGGGCAATTTGGTGCCAATCCGAATTTGAGACCACAAGACAGTATGTATTTATTTGCTTCGGTCGATGGTTCCTTGGATCGTTTTGGGCTTCACGTTCATGGACAAGTGTTTCAAAGGAAGATCCGCCAATTGATTCAATATGATTTTCAGCAAGGGTATGTGAATCGAAACAGGGAGGAGGTTCTCGGTGTAGAAACAAGTTTGGAGCTGAGAGCTGTTCGAAATTGGATTTTTACGTTGTCTGGAAGTTACCTGCAGGGAGATCTCTATCTGGAGAGTAGCAATGATATCGATGTTGAAAACCGGGAAGATCTATTTGTGTTGATACCGGAGCATCAATGGAAGATGGTAGCCCATTGGGATGCTTCGGATGCACTTTTCTTTCGGTTCGAGATGGAACTCTCCTCTAGCAGAACAGATCTGTTTTTTAACAGTACAACATTCACAACAGAGTCTGTTACACTTGATGCTTACCAGCTGGTTCATCTGTATGGAGAGTATCGAATGCAGAGGTTCTCACTGTTTGGGTCCGTTTCCAATGTCCTGGATCAAAGAATTACGGAGGTATATGGATACAATAGTTATGGTAGAAATATTACCATGGGTCTTCGAGTGAAGTATTGAGAGTGAAGTATTAAATACAATATGATTAGTGTATGTTCATAATAAATAAATTAATTCGATCATTATTTTATTTGCGTATGGAAAACATGTTAATAAGTCAGAATTCGAATGAATATTATGTACAAACCATTGCATATCAATAATTTACAATTCATCCAACGGAGGACCAAAATTCCTGAAGTGAACGTTGTCTATAAAAAAATGATATGTAATAATTTTAAAAATGTACTTCTATTCAAACACAGATACATTCTGTTGATAACTGAGTAAGTTTGTGGAAAAGTTTTGTTTGTCACACACCCTTGATGAAATTATATTCGACCTTGACTACCTCACCTAAACAGTAAAAAAACACTTGTACGTACGATGAAAGTTGCCAGATTGTTTACCAAGAAAAGTGCTTCCAATCCATTTGAATCGATCCGTTTTGTAGAAAGAAAGTCGGAAATAAAAAATCCGGATGGTTCACTCATTTTCAGACTTGAGAATGTAATCGTTCCTGAGTCTTGGTCCCAGGTTGCAACGGATATCATTGCACAGAAATATTTCCGGAAAGCAGGCGTTCCTGTACACTTAAAAAAGATCGCGGAAAAAGGCGTACCCGAGTGGCTGCAGAAAAGCAGAGAGGATACCGCTAAACTCTCAAAGCTGGAGGAGCAGGATCGATATACCCACGAGATCGACAGCCGTCAGGTATTTCACCGTTTGGCGGGTTGCTGGACGTACTGGGGATGGAAACATAACTACTTTCATACAGAAGCGGATGCCAAGACATTCTATGATGAGCTATGCTTTATGCTCGCCAATCAGATGGCTGCTCCTAACAGTCCTCAGTGGTTTAACACCGGGTTGAATTGGGCCTATGGAATTAACGGGCCATCGCAGGGGCACTACTATGTTGATGCCAACACTGGAAAACTAACAAAATCTAAGGATTCTTACTCACATCCCCAGCCACACGCATGTTTCATCCAAAGTATCGACGATGACCTTGTGAATGAAGGTGGTATCATGGATCTCTGGGTGCGAGAAGCACGATTGTTTAAGTATGGCTCCGGGACAGGAACCAACTTTTCTGCACTTCGGGGTGAAGGGGAATCTCTTAGCGGAGGAGGAAAATCTTCCGGCTTGATGAGTTTCCTGAAGATTGGGGACAGAGCTGCCGGAGCAATCAAGTCGGGAGGAACCACGCGACGGGCAGCCAAGATGGTAACGCTGGATCTGGATCACCCTGATATCGAGGAGTACATTCAGTGGAAAGTTAGAGAGGAGCAGAAAGTTGCTGCCATTGTTGCGGGTTCCAAAACAACGGAAAGTCATCTGAAAAAGATCATAAAACTTTGTCATACACCCGTTGAAGTTGAAGGTGTAATGATGAACGGGGAGGTCAGCAGAAATCCACTCAAACACAAAGAACTTGCACAGGAGATCAAGAAAGCAAAACGTAACCATGTTCCGCTTAATTATATCGAGCGAGTCATGCAACTTGCATCCCAGGGGTTCACGGATATCGAATTTGACACCTACGATACAGACTGGAACTCAGAGGCCTACCTCACAGTAAGCGGACAAAATTCCAATAATTCCGTACGGATCCCAAACAGTTTTATGAAGGCTGTCATGGAGGATAGGGAATGGAATCTCTATGGCCGTATCGAGAAGAAAAAAGCTGCTCAGGAGGGCAGAGTTCCCGAGCCTATGAAGAATCTCCGTGCACGAGACTTGTGGGATGACATTGCGTATGCAGCTTGGTCGTGCGCAGATCCGGGCACTCAGTATCATGACACAATTAATGAATGGCATACCTGCCCTGAAGACGGCCCCATAAAAGCAAGCAATCCCTGTTCGGAATATATGTTCCTGGACAATACTGCCTGCAATCTGGCCTCATTAAACCTAATGAAATTTTTCAAAGATGACGATTGCGGGGAGTTTGATACAGAGGCTATCCGCTATGCTTCTACTCTCTGGACCGTAGTACTTGAAATATCTGTACTAATGGCACAATTCCCATCCAAAGAGATTGCTGAACTCTCCTACAAATTCCGAACTCTGGGACTCGGGTATGCAAATCTCGGTGCAGCATTAATGGTACAAGGGGTACCCTATGATAGTGAAAAGGGAGCATCGATTGCCGGAGCGCTGACAGCGATTATGCACATGAGATCCTATGCCACCAGTGCATTAATGGCAGAAGAGCTGGGTTCGTTTGAGGGATATGAGAGAAACCGCGAACACATGCAACGGGTGATCCGGAATCATCGGCGGGCTGTTTACAACCAGGCAGAGGAATATGAGGGACTAACCATCAAACCCGTTGGAATTGATCAGGAGACATGTCCATCATATCTGCTTGAAGCCGCAAAAGAAGATGCAGATCTGGCTCTTACACTCGGTGAGAAACATGGATTCCGCAACGCACAGGTAACAGTGATTGCTCCAACCGGAACCATTGGCCTTGTCATGGATTGTGACACAACCGGAATTGAACCTGATTTTGCATTAGTGAAATTCAAAAAATTAGCTGGAGGTGGCTATTTTAAAATTATCAATCAGAGTGTGCCTCTCGCATTGAAAAACCTTGGATACAGCAAGCATGAAACGGATGAAATCATTCGATATGCAAAGGGGAGTGGTACGCTTGATGGATGTCCTCACATCAACCCCGAAACCCTGAAAAATCATGGTTTTACGGATGAGAAGGTACGCCTCATCAATGAGGCTCTGCCCTCCAGTTTCGATATAAAGTTCGCTTTCAATCACTGGACATTGGGAGAAGAGTTCTGCAAGCAGGTACTGAATATCAGCGAAGAGCAGCTTAATGACTTTTCATTCGATATGCTTCGATATCTTGGATTTACCAAGAAGGAGATCGAAGAAGCAAATGATTATGTTTGCGGAACCATGACGGTTGAGGGAGCTCCACACCTAAAGAAAGAGCATTTACCCGTCTTCGATTGCGCTAATAAATGCGGAAGAACCGGAACACGCTACATCTCTGCCAGCGGACATATCAACATGATGGCAGCAGCACAACCTTTTATCTCTGGTGCTATATCCAAAACCATCAACTTGCCAAATGAAGCAACGGTGGAGGATATCAAAGAGGCCTACCTGGAGTCATGGGAGAAGATGCTGAAGGCGAATGCACTTTACCGAGATGGGTCGAAACTGAGCCAACCTCTCAACGCCATGAGTGATCTTTTTGATGAGATCGAAGAGGAAGATGAGGATGATGTTCAGATTCGTGCCACCAGACAGGAACAGATTGTAGAAGTAGCGGAAAAAATCATTCATAAATATGTAGCCAGAAGGCAGCGATTGCCGTTCCGCAGAACAGGATATACTCAAAAAGTGAAAATTGGTGGGCAAAGTGTCTATCTCAGGACCGGAGAGTATGATAATGGTCAGTTGGGTGAAATCTTTGTCGATATGCATCGGGAAGGTGCTGCATTCCGCAGCCTGATGAACTGTTTTGCTATTGCAATTTCACTGGGGCTTCAACACGGAGTTCCACTCGAGGAGTTTGTGGATGCCTTCGTATTTACGAAGTTTGAACCCAGCGGGATGGTCAACGGAAGTCCGCACATCAAGATGTCCACATCGGTGATCGATTATATCTTCAGAGAGCTTGCGGTAACGTATCTCGGAAGGGAAGATCTTGCCCATGTTCCGCCGGAAGATATTTTAATGAGAAAGCTTCGGCCGTCAGAAGAACAGGAACTTGCACGTGAGGTATCGGCCCGATCCAACGCAAATGCAGTACAGCCCGACCATCAGACACAGGTGGCACATGCGGTTTCAGCCGTATCCGCACAATCTCAGGAATATTCCAGCGAGGCAGATAGCGATTACGATCGAGCCAAACAGATGGGTTATACCGGGGACTCCTGTCCAGAGTGTGGGAGTATGACAATGATCCGAAACGGGACCTGTCTTAAGTGCATTACTTGTGGATCTACCACGGGTTGCTCCTGAGAACGGTATTCTGGATCCTAAGAACCGAATACTGGAATAGTCCTTGCATGAGAATACTCTATATTTTTCCTCACCCCGATGATGAGAGTTTTGGGCCTGCGCCAGCCATGCATGCTCAGATTCGTCAAGGGCATGAAGTACACTTGCTCACATTAACGAAAGGGGAAGCTACGAAACAGCGATTCCGTTTACAGCTGTCAAAAAAAGAGATGGGAGAGGTTCGAGTCCGCGAGATGTACTGTGTAAAGAAGGTTCTGGGATTGCATGGCATGAAGATATTGGATCTTCCAGATGGGCAACTCAAAGAACTCAATCCCATCAAACTGGAGGAAATTCTTGAAAAAGAGATTCTGGAAATTCAACCCGATATACTGGTCACCTATGCAGTGCACGGTGTCAGTGGATTTCTAGATCATCTTGTAACGCATGCCATCGTAAAAAGAACGTTTTGCAAGTTGCGAGAAACAGAGACAAACGCACCCAGACGTCTGGCTTTATTTACCAGAATGGGCGAAACGGACACCAAGGGTAAGTTTCGACTACAGGCATCCGCAGATGAGGATATCCAGTTCATCGAAACCTGTACAGAAGAAGATATGCAAGCTTTTTTAGATGCACTCGACTGCTATGAGACGTATCAAGAGATCATAGAGGCGAGTGGAGTAAAGCGAGTCGTAACCAATCATGTTCCCTTCGAGCTATTTGGTGAAAAGCATGGGGCACGTCTGACCTCGATCGATGAAAAAATACCATCATGAAGCTGCAGCAGGCTTCTGATACATGCGGTCTACAATAAGCATGTGTGGCAAGGTGAGAACACTTATCAAAATAAACATCAACGTAATCATCTGCTCTTCTAGCATAAATACCTCATTGATACCCCATAGAAGAAACAACCCAAAAACAGAGATGAGTGTAAAAGGAGTCGCCAGCCAGTAAAAACGAGCCAGGGAAAGGTTTTTTTGATGCTCCTGAAAATATTCCCGCATCTCCTGCACATGACCAGCCGAGTGCCATAGTGCAAAGTATACTGCAAAACCAATAAAGGGACCCGTTATGAGAAACATAGCAATCAGGAGAACAGAATCCAGCAGAACGGAAACAGGAGAAGTGAACCGCTTCTGAAACGTAGCAAATACGATTGAAATCAAGTAGATACCAAATATTACCAGCAATGCGACGTTGGCATCTGGCATCCAGGCGAGCAGTTCATTGGCTTGCAAAGCCATTGCATCCGCCATCACAGGGACTGTCATGGAGAGATCCGAAAAAACGATGCATCCGATAATGAGAACTCCACGAATGCTGTGCAAAAACCGGTCTGATAGCCCCCGGTGATCCACCATGAAGTCTTCCATATCTGCCTGCCCGAAATGATATACTGAAATTAGCAAAAAGAAGATCATTCCCAATACCGGGAGAAACACCCAAATAGCGCCTACAAATAGCATAATTAGCAGATAGCTGCCATAAAATAATAGATGACTGCCAAGTGTTTTCTTTAGATTGAAAATTTCGGATGCCATCACATGATCAATGGCACCGTGGGGGATCCCAATCAAAAAAACAGAAAGAAAAAGTAGGGGAAGTTCAATGCCTGCTAGAATCGCAGGAAAAAAAAATGCGATGAGAATCAGAGCTAGAGCGGATGAAACCGAAACGATTCGAAGAAAGATGGATGGATGTCTCATAGAATGATCTGGCGTGAGTGACAGCAAAAAACGGAAAATTGAAACAGTACACCGGAAAATTTGGTATATTTATCAGGGTAAAATGATAATTTCAGAACCGGGAATCAAGTTGCAGGTTTGACCAATATCATGCAATTTCTTTCGTTAGAAGAAGAGTACATTTTACCGTAACAAATTTGGATCATAGACAAAATACAATACTATGGAAGATGATATTCTACAGGACTTGAATCGGGAATTGGAAAATGTGATTCATGAGGGAAAAGAGATCTTGGATGAGGCCCGGCTTACAGACCGTGCGCAGGAGTTAAAATCGGACCTGGAGTTGTTGATTCGAAAGAGACCCTTGGAGAGCGTTTTGGTAGGTGTGGCCACCGGTTTTCTATTGAGTAAACTGGTTGGTGGTTCGAAATAACAACGAAGCTGCCATAGAATTAGAACCCATTTGAACCTATTAGACAGGAAAGATATGTTACATTCCGCAGAAAAGTGGATGGGTCGTGTGAACGAATTAAAAAACGATCTCACGGAGTATCTTGAAGCCAAGTTTCAACTTCTCGCTCTCAAGGGAATTGAGAGCCTCACATCCTTACTAACGAAGGTAATACAGAAGATTACGACGCTTATTTTTTCCCTTTTAGCGCTGTTGTTTCTGATGATTGCGGCGGCTTTTCAGATAGGAGAATGGCTCGATAGTACCGCACTTGGATTTGCTCTTATTGCCCTTCCATTTCTGATTTTGGGAATCTATTTCCATCACACTCGTTCTAAAACGCTTTCTTCAAGAATTGAAAAAGAGCTTTTTGATGCGTTTCAACCACTATTTCAAAACGATAAAAAGGAGACCGAGTGAAGCAAGCGAATTCATTGAAAAACCGGGATCTGATCCAGAAAAAAGCTCAGCTGGAGGCTAACATCCGCCGACTCGAGAGGAAGTATCATAAAGACTCCTCAGTTATTGACACATGCAGAAAAAAAACAAAATCTCATCCGATACCCGCACTTCTTGTATCTGTAGCGGCTGGATTTCTAGCGGGATCGATTCTTAACAATATTGGTAACAAAGTTGGTAAAAGTTCTTCCAAAAGGCGAAATCGTGGTGTGTCTGCATCCAACCCTGGACTAACTCAGTTTGTTGCGGATGAAGTGAAACGTCAAATTGCACAACGAGGCGTTCAGACGATTGTTGAGATACTTGAAAAACGATCCAAAGCCGCAAACTGATTCCGGAGCTTCTTTTTAACCTGTCTCTTTGTAACTGATTCTATCGTCGAAAAAGAATCTGTATTCGGATGTAATTATTTCAGAATCTGCTATACACATAGAATGAGTGATTCTGTTCATCGAATTCTGAGCATCGAAACATTTCAAAAAAACCACATCGATCATAAACTTGCCTTCTATGAGTTACTTTGAATTATCCGTTGTAAAGAACGGTAAACCCGTTACAATCACCCTTCTTCTCGTTTATTTCCTGTTCTTGAATATTCCCTTATCAATGGCTCAAATGACAGAGACAGCTAGAGATACTGTCACGCTTGCAGATGCCATTACCATCGCGCTAGACAACAATTTCCAGCTAAAACAGGCTCAGAATAATGAAAAATTGGCTCAGGCAGGTGTATTGAGTGCAAAAGCAGATTTTCTGCCTACGCTTAATGCCAACATGAGTGCAACAAGACGGGTAGGACAGCAGTTCGATCAGGCAACTGTGAGCTTTGAGGATAAAGCTACATCATCCATCGGAGGAAACCTTGGAGGGAATATTACTTTATTTAACGGATTTCAGCAGATTCAGAATTTGAGACAAAGTCAGTCTGATTATGAGGCACAAAAAGAGACGACAGAGCGCTTGAGAGAATCTGTCATTTTCAATACTGCGGGTCGATTCCTGCAAGTGATTTTGAACCGTGAACTTCTGATTATTGCTCAGGAGAATCTAGAGGCCTCCCAAAGCCGACTGGAGCAAATTCGTGCTCAGGTTGAGGTGGGTACGAGTCCGGCTGTGGATCAGTTCAATCAAGAATCCGCGGTTGCACAAGATGAGCTTGCCGTTATTCAGAGAGAGAATGCGCTCCGAAACAGTGAAATGGCACTGTATCGTATCATGCAAACCGATTCTGAGGCTCAATTTGTATTTTTGGCTCCCGATCTTTCCCAAGAGAGCGAGTTTTTAATCGATTTGGGACTAGAAGAGATGATTGACATGGCAATGAGTCTTCGAAGCGATCTAAAAGCGCAGGAATACAGAATTGAATCTGCCAAAAGTGGTGTTGTCATCGCCCGATCTGCGATGATCCCCAGTATTTCTGCCAGTGCTGGTATTAATGCATCCTACAATGATCAGTTTACAGATCCAATCACTCGTGAAAAACTTGGGTTTACAGATCAGTTTTTCGACAGAAACGTAAACCGTTCTTTGGGCATTTCACTTAACCTGCCCATATTCAACAATTGGAATCGAAGAGTGAGTCTTGAGAGTGCAAAAGTCAATTTGCGAAATTCTGAGTTAAACCTGGAGGATATTCGTTTTCAGATTCTGGAAGAGGTTCGGCAAGCATACTCCGATTATCAGGCTGTGTTGAAGGAACTTGAAACCGCAGAAAAAGCTCTTATTGCTGCAGAAAGAGCCTTTGAAACGGAACAGCAAAGGTATACCATTGGAGCAACTACTCTCATTGAATTGAATCAGGCCAATGCAAATTTTGTACAGGCTCGATCTGGACAAATTCAAACACTTTACAATGCATATTTTCAGAATCAATTGCTTGATTTTTACATCGGACGGCTCACACCGAAATTGAATTCAAACGAAAATTAAGGTAACACGTAACCACAGGGCACAGAACCATGGCAAAACGATCATCAACAAAAACCCTTATTTATGTACTTGTAATCCTCATAGTGGCGCTGGGAGTTCTAGCCGTGCTTGCAAAAACCATGGGATGGATGGACAACGACGGGAGCGAATATACCGTTCAAACTGAAATTGCAGCTCTTCGAACCATATCACAGGAGGTAGCTGCATCCGGTCGTATTCAACCGGAAGTCGAAGTGATTATTCGTCCGGATGTGTCCGGGGAGATTATCGAACTAAATGTCATTGAAGGCGACTATGTACGAGAGGGAGATCTTCTCTTACGCATCAAACCGGATATATATGAAGCCCGGATCGATGAACTGAATGCGCAACTACTCACACAACGTGCCAGAATGGAGCAAACGCGTTCCGGACTTCTTCAGGCAGAGGCTGAACACGTAAAAAACCAGGAGTTATACGAACGAAAACTTATCTCCGAGATTCAATATCTGCAGTCTAAGAACAACTATGAATCACAAAAAGCTTCGCTAAATGCCGCGGAATACCAGATCGAAAGTGCTTCTGCACAGCTTCGACGTGCAAAAGAGGAACTAGAGCAAACGGTCATTCGGGCACCTCAGGCAGGAACCATCAGTTCCCTCGCAGTGGAACAGGGCGAACGAGTTCTTGGTCAGGCACAAACTGCTGGTACTGAAATGATGCGAATTGTACGAATGGAGCAGATGGAAATGGAGGTTGAAGTTAACGAAAATGACATCATCCATGTTTCGATTGATGACACAGCAAGTATTGAAGTTGATGCTTATCCCAATCGCTCTTTTGAGGGGATTGTTACAGAGATTGCGAATTCAGCGGATATCACTGGAAGCGGGTCGGCACAGCAGGTGACAAATTTTATGGTGAAAATACGAATTACGACGCCGCACAATCTGGAGGACAATCTTTCGGGAACCTTTATTCCTGCATCATTTGGAACTGGGGACAACACCCGTGAAGAACCACCGCGATTTAAACCAGGTATGTCGGGAACCGTTGATATTCGTACGAAAACAGTGACGAATGTCGTATCGGTTCCGATTCAGGCAGTTACGGTTCGGGATTTTGCCGAGTTGGAGAATCGATCAAATCGATCGAATAACGAAGATGAGCAGGGTGAATCCACAATTTCCAGTGATGATTTGCCGGGAGAGGGTACCGAAACCGCGAGTCCGTCCGGTAAAGAGGAGGGAGACGTGCGGCGAGTTGTTTTTCTACATGTAGATGGAAATGCGATACTTCGTGAGGTTGAAACTGGAATAAGCGATAATACCCACATTCAAATCATGAGCGGTCTGTCAGAGGGGGATGAAGTTGTGACCGGGAGTTATAAAATCCTTTCCAGAGATCTTGCCGACGGCGACAAATTATTAGTTGAAAACAATAAATAAAGTCCATCATGCCGAATGCAGTCATCCAGATACGCGATCTGAAAAAGATCTACAAAATGGGCGATTCTATTGTAAAAGCCCTCAATGGAGTTACATTTGATGTAGAACGGAATGAGTATATCGCAATCATGGGACCATCAGGATCGGGAAAATCCACACTCATGAATATGATCGGATGCCTTGACACCCCAACTTCGGGCGATTACTATCTTAATGGCTCCTCAGTGAGCCAAATGGACGACAATGAACTTGCCGCAATCCGAAATAGAGAGATTGGATTTGTTTTTCAAACATTCAATCTGCTTCCAAGAACGGATTGTCTGCAAAACGTTGAATTGCCTCTGATCTATTCGGGCATGAAATCCTCGGAGCGTAAGGAACGTGCAAGAGAGACGTTGGAAAAGGTAGGGTTGGGTGATAGGACTCACCACAAACCGAATGAACTGTCCGGCGGGCAGCGCCAGCGCGTAGCCATTGCCAGAGCACTTGTGAATAACCCTTCCATTCTTTTAGCTGATGAACCTACGGGGAACCTCGACACCAAAACCGGTGTGGAGATTATGGAACTATTCGAAGAACTCTATCGCGCAGGCAACACGATTTTGCTGGTTACACACGAGGAAGATATCGCAGAACACGCCAGACGTGTCATCCGGCTTAGAGATGGCGTGATTGAGAGCGATCGCAAGACACAACTTGCCACTTCTTAAGAACCGATGCTCCCTAAGAATCGATACAAAGGAACGTCCCGTGATGTGGAGTTGTTTCGTTCCTATGAAATCAAAAAGAGATAAAAGAACCAGCTTTGATGCCATTGTGATCGGATCCGGGATGGGGGGCATGACTGCTGGATCCCTTCTGGCTAACGATGGATTGGATGTGTTGATTCTGGAAGCTGCCGTATCCCCGGGAGGATGTAGTTCCTCCTACAAAAGAAAGGGATATACCTTTGAATCCGGGGCTACCACGCTCATAGGATTTGATGCCCATCAACCTCTCAAAGAACTGGAAGAAACACTGGGGTTCACCATTCGAAAAACCCGGATTGAACCATCGATGACCGTGCATATGGATGGACAGTCTATCATCCGCTGGGAAAATTTAGAGCAGTGGATTCAGGAAGTATCCTCTGTGTTTGGCGAGCATGCTGAACAACGCGCATTCTGGACTCGTGCCAAAGACGTTTCGGACATCGTGTGGAAAGTGTCTGGCCACAACCGTAACTTTCCTCCTAAACATATCAAAGATTTTATCAAACTGTTACGAAATGATCCCAGAGATGCACGAATTCTACCGTATGCTATCAGTTCTGTAAAAGAGGTTGCATCCCGAATAGGAATCAGCCATCCCGGATTCTACCGATTTCTGGACGAGCAACTATTGATCTCTTCCCAGGCAACATCCTCCGAGACCTCCTTCCTGTTTGGAGCTCCCGCTCTCACTTATACCAATTATACGAACTACACTGTGCAGGGGGGACTCATTGAGATGATACATCAGTTGATAGCTTTTGTTGAAGATCATAACGGGGTATTCAGGAATCGATCTCGTGTCGTTTCTCTTACGCCGATTCAGCAAACAGATGTCGCTAACACGATACATAAAGGCGATGCTCGGTCTGGGTCACGGATGTATAAAGTAGCAACTGCATCCGGACAGGTCTACGAGGCACCGATTATCATATCCTCCATTCCCATCTGGAATCTGCCAGATCTCACCCATGGAGAGATGAAGACCTATTTCCAGCAAGAATCCTCACGATATGATGTAGGCTGGGGTGCATTCACCATGGGTATCGTTACGACCGACACGTACCCGGATGAGATGACGTTACACCATCAGATTCACAATGACTGGCGCAACCATGGATCCAATCCTCC
>PZPG01000004.1:4860-15366 GCA_003045995.1 Bacteroidota bacterium | reverse complement strand
GATCCCAGAGACTACTCCGTGTTTGTTTCGTTTTCCCATCCGCAAGATACCATTCGCGCAAAACCTGGAACCAGGGTTCTTAATGTCTCTACTCATGTTCCAACCAAAGACTGGTTCACAAACCAGCAGATATATGATCGGAACAAAGAGGCCACTGAGAAACGAATCACGGAACTATTGGAGAGAAATCTTCCAGGATTTGCCGATGCAGAGCGGATCAGCCTATTTTCTGCGACCCCGAAAACCTGGCAAAAATGGGTGTATAGAAAACATGGCAGAGTCGGGGGACTTCCCCAGAGTATGAGCCGTTCAATTTTAGACTGGACACCCAACAAAACTCCGTTTAAAGGCGTATATTTAACAGGCGATACGGTCTATCCGGGTCAAGGCATTCCCGGAGTTGCCCTTAGCGGCATTTTGGCCAGACATCGAATTCAAGAAGACTTTTATTCTTAACCGAGATCATCCTTGAACTACTCACCCAGCACCAATTTTTCCCTATTTCCGCCCGCTGTAAAGCACCTTTTGATTATAAATGGCCTTGTATTTTTTGCACTCGTTACACCGGCCATTGGTGATATTATTTTCAAACTAGGTGCTTTATGGCCTCTTGGATCGGGTCTTTTCAGACCATGGCAATTAGTCACATACATGTTCTTGCATGCAGGTTTCAGTCACATTCTATTCAATCTATTTGCACTTTGGATTTTTGGGCAATCGATCGAAGCATTCTGGGGGACAAAACGATTCGTCATATATTATCTGCTCACCGGAATAGGTGCTGCTCTAATCCACATGCTGGTAGCCGGAGGTGGAGCACCCACAATCGGTGCATCGGGCGCCGTTTATGGGATTTTGTTGGCTTTCGGGATGATGTTTCCAGATCGTTATATCGTGCTCTTGATCCCGCCGGTTCCAATTAAAGCTAAATATTTCGTGATGATTTTTGGTGCGATCGAGCTCTTCTCCGGACTCACCCGACCAGGTAGTGGCATTGCCCACTTTGCCCATCTCGGAGGAATGATTGTGGGTTATGTACTGATTCGAATCTGGGGACTAAAGGGAGAAAATGAATATTATTAACAGAACTGTGTAAACCAATCATGCGATCTCAATCCTCTTACGACTCTTTCTGGAATACAGCAAAGCGCGGTTTTATGCGTATGCCTGTGTTTATCCGGTCTGTGATCGCCATAAGTGTTGCCGTGTTTGTACTTCAGGCCATTGGGGGATCCTTATTCAATCAATGGTTTGTATCCTTTTTTGGGTTCCGACCGGAACTTATGACCGCTCTCACGCAACCATGGAGATGGTTCACATACATGTTTATCCATGCGAGCGGGTTTCATATCCTCTTTAACATGCTTTGGCTTTGGTGGATGGGCAGAGCGGTGGAGGAGAGGCTCGGCGCCTATAGTTTTTCAGTTCTCTATTTGGGTGCCGGTATAGGCGGTGCACTTCTACAACTTGCAGCTAGTCCTCTTTTAGGTGCTCCTGTTGTTATTGGGGCATCAGGTGCTGTTCTCGGGGTGATGGTGGCTTTTGCCATGCTTTATCCAACCACTCCAATTATGTTACTCTTTTTTCCACCGATCGAAGCCCGGTTTTTTGTTGCGATATGGGTGGTTTTGGATCTGCTCTTTTTGGGTAATGCAGATAACATAGCCCGAATCGTGCACTTAGGTGGGGCTGGAACCGGATATTTACTGATTCGGTATATGCAAAACGGAGGAGATCTGGAACAATTCAGCCGATGGGTCGAGCCTATCCTTATGAAAATGAAGGGAGAAAAAGTATTTACATCACCCCGAACAAAACGGAAATCTGCCGAAAGTTATATGCGTAAAGTAGAAGATGTAGAGATATTGGATGAGGAGAAAGTGAGTGAAATGGATCGGATTCTTGAGAAAATTTCACAAAAAGGATATGATTCGCTCACGAAAGAGGAAAAACAGCGTCTGTTTGATATGAGTAAACGCGGAGATACGTAACGGTTAAGAAACAGATAAGAACGGACAAAGAACAGATAAAGAATAGATATGGACAAACGAAGAGAATCGATTCCAGTGCTTGTAGGAGGGATCCCGGTGGGCGGGGGAAATCCGGTTGTAGTACAATCGATGACCAATACCGATACGGCTGATATCGACGAAACTGTAGAGCAGGTCGATCATCTGCATCAGGCTGGTTCAGAACTGGTACGAATTACGGTGAATAATGATGCGGCGGCGCAAGCGGTACCCTACATCAAAGAGAAATTGATTAATCGGGGATGCACTGTACCACTGATTGGGGATTTTCACTACAATGGACATAAGTTGCTGGTTAAATATCCTGAGATGGCACAAGCCCTGGCCAAATATCGAATTAATCCCGGTAATACAGGAACAAAAACACGCGACAAAAATTTCTGTACCATTGTGGAGCAGGCCGTGAAACACGATAAACCTGTACGGATTGGTGTAAATTGGGGATCGCTGGATCAGCAGTTGTTGGCCGAATATATGGACGAAAATAACCGTCGATCTGTGCCTAAAAGTGCCAAAGAGGTGATGCTGGACACCATGGTAGAAAGTGCCCGTCGTTCGACGGAACTGGCAGAAGATGTTGGACTTGCTTCGAACAAGCTTGTGGTTAGCTGTAAAATGTCTGGAGTTCAGGATCTGATTGCTGTGTATAAGCGTATTGCAGACGTTGTCCCATATGCGCTGCACCTTGGATTAACCGAAGCTGGAATGGGTATGAAAGGAACGGTTGCCAGTTCTGTGGCGCTTGCAGTGTTGCTTCAACAGGGGATTGGAGATACCATTCGTGTGTCGCTTACGCCTATGCCTGGGGCAGACCGTGCGCAAGAGGTGCGGATCGCGCAGCAGATTCTCCAATCAATGGGGATTCGGAGTTTCCTTCCACAGGTGACATCGTGTCCAGGTTGCGGCCGTACCAAGAGTACCTATTTTCAAGAACTTGCAGATGATATTCAGAAATATATCGTTGAATCCATGCCGGTGTGGAAACAGATCTATCCCGGTGTGGAGGAGATGGATGTTGCCGTGATGGGTTGTGTTGTGAACGGCCCTGGCGAGTCGCGTAATGCAAATATCGGAATTTCTCTACCGGGTACGTTTGAGGAACCGAGTGCTCCGGTGTATGTGGACGGAGAACATTTCACTACGCTGCGTGGTGATAATATTGGTGGGGAGTTCATGAAGATCTTGAACGACTATGTGGCGAGGAACTACAGCCGGGGTGAAGAGGAGGTTGGAACCGTGCTGAGTTGATGGGCCATTTTTTAGACAAGATTTCTCTTTTTCGGTAGTGGCTCAGTCCGTATCTTCGTTCCCTCATTAGATTTGAAATGATTACATGATCGCTGATCCGTTTTGCATTCTGAGAATCGAACATGGACACCATCATATCGTTGACATACTGGCCCGGATGGCGGAACTGGTAGACGCGCTGGATTCAAAATCCAGTGGTGGCAACATCGTGTGGGTTCGAGTCCCACTCCGGGTACAAATCACTCAATTATTGCTCAATCATCATTCGCAGCAATGACATCGATTAGCTGCATTGCTAGATAAGGGCTCATTAGCATACCCTTCGAGCCAAGGCCTGTAAAAACCCAGTGACCAGTCCATTCCGGATGCTCACCAACCACGGGTTGATAATCGGGCAAAGAAACTCGCACTCCAGCCCATCCGGTTTCAGACTCAACATTTTCGGAAAAGCCCGGCAGTAGTCGGTGAAATATTTTCCGCAGCCGTGCATGTCCATCCGTCGTAGGATTCATCGAATCGTACTCCCGCTCAAACGTGCTGCCTGTGATCACTCTTCTCGGATCGGAAGGATCGGAAGCCACATAACCAATCCCGGAAAATGCATATTCCGCAGGCATGGGTTCTCTCAACTGCATCTCCAAAAGTTCCCCTTTGAGGTAAGAGAGAGGTAGAAAATTCCAGATCGGATAGGATTTCATACCTGCTCCGGCTGCATAAATCACATGTCTGGCTTCAACTTGGGATCCATCTGTAAACTGAATTACGGTATGGGATTTCGCTCGATTTGTACTCATATGTCGCGGCCTGAGAAGCTGTCGAAATTTATTTTTCCGTTCTGGATTCCCGTAATATTGTCCTTCTTCCATCGTCCCCCAGGAATTTGAACCATCACCTGCTCCCCGTTTTTCGATGTTGTGAATAGTTTGATGGAAGTACGTATGCAGCCCCATCCGCTTCGATGCGTTGATAACCGCTTTCAAGAACAATGGTGCATCAATGGTGAAGCCTCCCCGAATTCGCAATCCCCCTTCATGCGATCCGATCCATGGGTATTGCTTTGCAAAGGAAGCCCTATCGATCCACTCCAGTTCGGTTGATTTCCATTCATACTTATGAAGAGATGCCCGAAAATCATCGGCAATCGCATCAGTAAATGCTGGTCTCAGGACATCCGTCTGCTTAAAAAATGGCGGTTCAGAGTGTTCCTGTGCCCATTGTAATGTCCGATGCAATGTATGAAGGCATTCATCTGCACGATTCACCCGTCTTGCTCTTCGTCCTGTAGCAATATTGGTGATCACGATAGGAGCTCCGGATGCCCCCGAACCTGGACTCTTAGGATCGAAAATACCTGTTTTAAAACCTCTTCGAAGGGAAGCCTCCGCAAGTGAACAACCGGCCACTCCGGCCCCGAGAATAAAAACATCAAACCGCATCATCGATTGTTTTAGTTTTTCCAGTTTTCATTGTATTGGTATCAGATTAGTTGATTTATTCCATGTTGATGAGGTGAATTTCGCACACAATTGCGTTACATTTTGATTAACAACAATCTCCTCTTAATCTGTATGTCATAATCTGCATGTACCACTTGATGAAATTGATGATTTTAAAGACACAATTCTCCGAAACAAATTTCCCTTCGGTATTATTCATCTACATCGTTGCTCTGGCATGTTTCGTTTCCGGTTGTGCTGTTCCTGTTTCACCATCCGGCGGTCCTCGAGATACAGAAGGCCCCAAAATCATTCGTACGATACCTGAAAATGAGGCCGTACTTGTAGATACACGCAAAATCCAGATCTACTTTGATGAGTACACAGATCGGAATTCAGTTCGCCAAAATATCCGGCTCGAGCCAAGTCTGGATCTTCCGTTTCGAGTTGAATTTACAAAAAAGCGGGTTGATATTCTTTTTGAAGAGGATCTGCCGTCCAATACGACACTTGCAATCTTGCTCGGTTCCAATATTGCGGACGTGCGCAGAAATCGTATGAACGCTCCCTACAAACTAGCATTTTCAACCGGTGCAGAACTTGCAAAAGGCGTTGCTTCGGTATCGGTTCGCAACGTAGATGGTGAGTTGCCCGAACCCGGAACGACCATCTATCTGTTTCGGCTGGATGATCAAAAAAAAGATCCTCTTGATGGAAGTGAACGTACCAATCCTCAGACAGCTGATACTGAAAATGAAGCCATGTATATTGCAGAACCCGATACATCCGGGCGTGCATGGTTTTCCTATTTGAGTGACGGGGAGTACACAGCCATTTGGTTTGATGATCTGGACCGCGATCGTATTTGGGATTCGGAACGGGAACCGGCTCAGCCACTTGATCAACCCCGTTTCACCCTGCTTGATGGGGACACACTGGATCTTGGTCGTCTGTACCTGAAACCGGCCGAACCGCCAGCACCAATTCTCGCCGGAATTGGAGTACCTTTTCGTGACCGACTCCGTCTTCGATTCAATACACCGGTCATCGCCTCCGAAAATGCATACGGCCGAATCACTTCCTCTGCTAACAATGATACAGACAATTCTCTGTTAGCCTGGCCTGTTCCATCCACGGATGGTCAAAACATGGAGCCGAATGTTATTTGGTTGCAATCGGAACGGCCACTTTTGGAAGACTCGCTCTATACCATTGAACTGTTCGGGTTTTCCGATCCATTGGGGAGAGAGCCGCAGAGATACGAAGAACCATTTTTGGGAAATAATACAATCATGGAGGAGCCAATACAATATCTGGCATTAGACCCCAGCATCGGTCTTCGCCCGAATACGTCTGCTCGTTTTGTCTATTCTGGTTTTCTGGATGAGAGCAATGCTCTGGACTCCTTAAAAATAATTATAAATAATGCACTGGATTCCGGAACCTTAAAAAAACAAATTGTACGCAATCAGATCATCGTAGACCCACCGGAGGGGGGATGGGCCACCGGCGACCGGGTTCGTTTTCTGGTATGGAATCCGTTTCTGCAGGAACATCAATCGGTAGAACCTGAATTTTGGTATCCAAACCGTCTTGGGGAGATCGATTTGATACTCACCGACTCTACACGCTCCACATGGAATGCACAGTTGCTGAGGGAACCGCTCTCAACAACACAAAATGCAATACAGAATATGCATCAGATTGTACAAATCGATACCCTGGTAACCGGTCAGGCACTATTCAGCAACCTCATTCCTGGTGAAGTACAACTCCGGCTATACCAAGACCGAAATGCGAACGGAGTATGGGATGCTGGTTCCGTTTCTCCCTACGAGCGTCCAGAGCCCTACATTGTCCGACGAAGGATTCCGGTGACGGAAGGTTTTACAACTGAAGTTCGAATCGAGGTGCAGTAACAACCAATTTATATCTTCCAACATTGTGCTTCATTTTGTATTTTAAAAGCGCTTTTTTGATGATATAGAGACGATAAATTCCTTAAGAAATCAATTCAATTTCGTGAATCACTATGAGAGACCGTCAGGCCCTGAAAGAGCAGGATGAACACCCGGAAGAACATCCGGATGAATATCCATCCATCTATCAACTAAACAATCCCGTTCGAATTGTAACGGCAGCCAGTCTATTCGACGGGCATGATGCCAGTATTAACATCATGAGACGGATTCTACAACAAAGTGGCGCTGAAGTGATCCATCTTGGTCACAACCGGTCTGTCCAGGAGATTGTAAATTGTGCCATTCAGGAAGATGTACAAGGAATAGCCATCAGCTCCTATCAAGGGGGACATATGGAGTATTTTCGGTATATGATCGACCTGCTTCGAGAAAAAGACGCCTCCCACATTCGTGTATTTGGCGGCGGAGGTGGCGTGATCGTGCGTGAGGAGATCCAAGAGCTACATGAATATGGAGTTAGCAGAATATTCTCGGTAGACGATGGAGCGAACATGGGACTTCAGGGCATGATCAATCGAATCCTGGAGGAGTGTGATTTCTCCGTTTGTGATATTTTACGTTTTGATGGAACCGCATTTTCGCGAAAGGAACTAATTCGGGGAAGCCATGCAGCTGTATCACGAGCCATCAGTGCGATCGAAAATCATCGGGATGATCTCCTTCGGTTCGACGGAAAGAACCTGATCCTTGCAAATGGAGAGACCATCGTTCCATCAGAATGGGACCCACCGGTCATTGGCATTACAGGAACTGGCGGAGCCGGGAAAAGCTCTCTCACGGATGAACTTGTATTACGTTTTCTGGAGTCATTCCCTGAATTAACCATCTCCATTCTATCCGTGGATCCTACCAAAATCAAGACCGGGGGAGCGCTGCTCGGAGATCGGATCCGCATGAATAGCATTGATACACCAAGAGTTTATATGAGGAGCTTGGCAACCCGATCATCCCACAGCTCCGTTTCAGAGGAGTTACGGGGTGCTATGGAGGTTTGTAAAGTTTCCGGTGCAGGATTGGTGATTCTGGAGACGAGCGGCATAGGGCAAAGCGGTGCCGAAATCACGGAACTCTGTGACATTCCTATCTATGTGATGACGCATGAATACGGAGCAGCCACTCAACTCGAAAAGATTAACATGCTGGATTTGGCAGATCTTGTTGTGCTGAACAAGTTTGAAAAGCGAGGATCCCGCGACGCTCTTCGGGATATTCGGAAACAGATGCAGCGTAACAGGGGGGAGTGGCATACGCCACCGGAAAAGATGCCAGTATTTCCAACCATTGCTTCTCAGTTCCATGATGAAGGGGTAAACCGATTATTTGAGGCACTGGTAGCAAGGTTAGCAGAAGTGAGTACCCATGGTTATGAACAAACCGAACAAGATTCGTCATCCGAACAAGGAGCACCATTGGCTTCTGAAGGAAGATCTTTTTCGTTTAAACTACCTGTGGCTATTGAAGAAGCTGTAAATGTGGCCGAGCCCGAACCTATCACAATCATACCTGGAAGTAAGGAGCGATATCTGTCGGAAATAGCCGAATCGGTTCGGGAATATCATCGTTGGAGCGAACGTCAGGTCGAAATCGCGTCCGCACTTGCAGAAATCCGCGGAGCCATCAAACAGATACAACAACTGGATAGAGACGCTCATCAGCCGGGTTCAGGGAATCAGACGAGTAGTTCCGAAGTAGATGGGAGACAGTCCGCACTGCAAGTTCTCCAGAAGATCGAGGAATCTCATCAAACCAAACTTGATCCCGATGCAGTTGCAATTTTGGAAGGATGGGACGAAACCGTCCGGGAATTTACCGCCGACCATACAGAGTTTACAGTCCGGAACCGTGTTATTCGGCAGCCACTGACTCACAAGTCGTTGAGTGGCCTTAAAATTCCACGCATAGCGCTTCCGGCAACGCATCACCCCGGAGAACTACTTCGTTTTGCCCTCAAAGAGAATTTGCCTGGACGATTCCCGTTCACAGCCGGTGTATTTCATCTGAAACGACAAGGAGAGGACCCAACCAGAATGTTCGCAGGGGAGGGCACACCTGAACAAACCAATCGTCGGTTTCACTATCTCAGTGAGGGGATGCCAGCTGCGCGACTTTCCACGGCGTTTGATTCCGTTACGCTCTATGGGGAGGATCCAGATCTTCGCCCCGACATTTACGGAAAAATTGGAAATTCCGGAGTCAGTATCTGTACGCTGGATGATATGAAGAAACTCTACTCCGGTTTCCGCCTTACCGATCCAACTACCTCGGTTTCGATGACGATCAACGGTCCTGCGCCAATGATTCTAGCTATGTTTATGAATACGGCCATCGATCAGGAGGTGGAGATCTACCTGAAGGAGCAGGGACGATGGGAGGAAACGCAGCGTTACATGGATACTATTACGACCGAGCGGGGCATCGAACGTTCCTACTATGATGATGCCCTTCCATCCTCACACAATCAGATTGGATTGGGAACTTTGGGTTTCAGCGGAGATCAGCTGGTATCTGCAGAAGAGTACCAAAAAATCAAAGAGCATACCCTTTCAACGGTTCGGGGCACAGTACAGGCAGACATCCTCAAAGAAGATCAGGCACAGAATACCTGCATCTACTCGACTGAATTTGCCCTCAGGATGATGGGAGACATCCAGCAGTATTTTGCCCTACATAACGTACGCAATTATTACTCTGTTTCGATCTCAGGATATCATATTGCCGAAGCGGGAGCCAATCCGGTAACACAGGCCGCATTCACGCTTGCCAATGGATTTACCTATGTGGAATACTATCTTTCAAGGGGTATGCAGATCGATGATTTTGCACACAATTTATCATTCTTTTTCAGCAATGGGCTGGATCCGGAATATGCAGTCATCGGTCGGGTGGCACGTAGAATCTGGGCAATTGCCATGAGAGACCGCTATGGAGCCAACGATCGTTCCCAAAAACTGAAATACCATATTCAAACGAGTGGGCGTTCACTTCACGCTAGGGAGATTCAGTTTAATGATATCCGAACCACTTTACAGGCATTGATGGCCATCTTCGATAATTGCAATTCTCTTCATACTAACGCCTTCGATGAAGCAATCACCACTCCGACCGAGGCTTCCGTTCGCAGGGCTCTGGCGATTCAGTTGATTATCAACAAGGAGATGGGTCTTGCTAAAAATGAAAACCCTCTTCAAGGGTCGTTTATTATCAATGAATTGACAGACCTTGTGGAAGAGGCGATCCTGAAAGAGTTCGATCGTCTTACCGATCGGGGTGGTGTGCTTGGAGCGATGGAGCGTATGTATCAGCGTAGCAAAATCCAGGAAGAGAGTCTCCATTATGAAACTCTGAAACATACAGGGGAATTGCCTGTCATAGGAGTGAATACGTTTCTTTCCGGTACTGAGGAGAAGTCTGGCCAAGTGGATCTGATTCGTTCCGGGGAACGCGAAAAACGACAGCAGATTGAGCATTTAAATCGGTTTCAGCAACTTCATGCAAGCAAAACCCCAGTTACTTTACAACAGCTCAAATCAAAAGCAAAACAAGGAGAGAATATCTTCGAGGAGTTGATGGAAACTGTGAAATCAGCCTCTCTAGGACAGATATCAGCTGCCCTCTACGAAATCGGAGGCAAGTACCGCAGAAATATGTAATCGGATCCTCTCTTATAAGTTCGGTACTTGCCAGATTTTCTGAAATCTTAACCGATGCGCCCCTTGATATTTTGGGCAGATGAAGCGTACTGGCTGTTTCTGAAATTCGCAATAATACGATCTAGCAGAACTTCTGCCTTTGCAGGATCACCTGCCTCCA
>PZPG01000004.1:0-4582 GCA_003045995.1 Bacteroidota bacterium | reverse complement strand
GCAATCTGCACAAAGCCAACCGTAAAGGAAGCATCATCCCCGTAAAGTGCCTGCTCAAAACTACCTGCGCGATATAATGTTTCTGCCTGGACCATCAGTTGCTCAGCGGTTTTGCTCTGCTGACCGGAATAAAAGAAATAGCCGAAAATCAGACCAAGGGCAATAACCAGACCGGATCCCCCTCCAATGACTGCCGATTTGTTCTCCTGATAAAAATGAAGGATTCGAGATGAATATTCAACTAATAGATCCTCTTCCAGATCCTCTTTGGATAATTGCTTGCTCATAATTCAAAGGTTAATTTTAGGGTCGGTAAAAATATCACAGTTTCAACTCTTAACCAAATTCCTGCGTGTCAATCTGGCCGTTTTGAAGCAAAAAATGAACATCGCAACGCGCGGCAATGTCCTTTTCATGCGTGATGAGAATGAAAGATGTTTGGAACTCACTCCGTATTTCGAAAATAAGTTCCAGCATCTGCTCTGTATTGTCTTCATCCAGATTTCCAGTAGGCTCATCTGCAAGCACAACAGGCGGCTCATTCATTAATGCACGGGCCATTGCAATCCGTTGCTGCTCACCTCCTGACAACTCAGAAGGTCTGTGATGCATCCGGTCTTGTAACTGAAAGCGCTCCAATAGTACGGCAGCTCGATTCGACGCAGATCTGGACCCATCACCCCGAATAAGTGCAGGCATCATTACATTCTCGAGTGCACTAAACTCCGGCAAGAGGTGATGAAATTGGAACACAAAACCAATCATCCGATTTCGCAGGTTGGCAAGTTCATTCCCTGAAAGTCCGTTCAATGGCTGGTCCCCCCACCAAACCTCTCCCTGGTCCGGCCGATCTAATCCCCCGAGAAGGTGTAGCAGTGTACTTTTTCCACACCCGCTAGAACCGGTTATGGCGATCATTTGACCGGATTTGAGTTCAAGATCCACACCCCGAAGCACTTGAAGCCTGTCCCGGCCATCTTTTGCCGGAAAACTTTTCACCAAAGACCGGCACGATAAAACAGGGGAGGAGTTCACTGTGATCATTCGGTACCGTTTTCTTTGTTACGGGTATCTGTAGTTCGGGTATCTGTAGTTCGGGTTGATGTAACAAATTCGGGGTAGATTATCGGCTGAATGGATGTACATACTCCGGTAATCATGTTGATTTTCGTTAGAACACCACACAAACGTACATCTTTGGTTGCTACCGTGAAGCGCTGAGGTGCCCCATGCGTGAATCGACGGATTGCTGTTTTTCGATTCATCCCAATAACAGACTGGAATGGGCCGGTCATACCCGCATCGGTAAGATAACCGGTTCCTGCGGGTAGGATTCGTGCATCTGCGGTTGGGGTATGTGTGTGGGTACCAATGACAGCAGACACTCTTCCGTCTAAATACCACCCCATCGCCATCTTTTCAGCCGTTGCTTCCGCATGGAAATCTACAAAAATGGCCGGCGTCTCCTTTTTAATTTCTGCCAGCAACGCGTCGGCCTTGGAGAAGGGGTCATCGATATCCGGCATAAACGTTCTACCCTGCAGATTGAGAACTCCCAGCTTGTACGGGCACCCACGGAGCGAATAGATGCCATACCCCTTGCCGGGATTTCCGTCCGGGTAGTTTGCAGGACGAAGCAGGTTGGGATCTTCATTCATATACCCAAAAATTTTCCACTTGTCGAAAGAGTGATTTCCTCCGGTGAGAATGTGGACGCCGGCATCATACATGCGCTGTACGATTTCGTGGTTTAGGCCGCGTCCCTCATGTGTATTTTCTGCATTTGCAATCACCCAATCCGGCTTGTACTTGCCGATAAGTGGCTTCAGAAAGGTTTCCAGAAATGTCACTCCGGGTTCTCCGATCACATCAGCAATAAAAAAAATCGTTTTGTTCGGATCGGAAGCGCTTGACATCATGCGTTAGAAAAGTTCATCGAGGGTTTTCTCGAGCAGGTCATTCATGGTTTTTAAGCGATCTTCATCTTGCATTTTTATCTGGTGTATTTCATTCCGCATTTGGAACAGATCCTCAGCGATACTTAGTGATGCCAAAATCATGACCATGGAATCGGGTTGATTGGAGAGCTGATTCCGGTACGTTTTTAATTTTTCATCCACATACGCAGCGATCTGCTGCATCGTCTCCACCTGATCATCCTCTACCTTGAGAGGAATCTGTTTACCGTAAATATTTAGTTTGATAGACTTCATGGATAGACTAGCAGTACTCACGAACCGGTTAGATGTGAATCGATCTTTTGAATGAGTCTTTCAACACGATTTTTGATAGCCAGCCGTTCGGACTGACTAAAGTCGGAAAAGATATCGGTTTGTTCTTTGCGTTTGAGTTCTAACTCTGAAGTTAGTTTCATCTGAGACCGTTTAAGTTCGCGCGACTCTGTCTTGAGTTGCTGAACCTCGGAACGAAACCGCTTCATAAGATCGTGAAACCGCTGCTCTTCAGTGCTCATTTTATTCGTCAGTGCCCATGTTATTCAACAGTGCCCATGCTATTCAACAGTACCCATGTTATACGTTAATACCAATGTTATGAGAACGAGTATGTGAGATCTTTACCTCAGTTGTATGTGCCAGACACGTCGGGCACCCATGAATCATATTCCTAAAACAGCCGATTATTCAGAACGCAACCGAGCCTCAAACCGTTGAGTCAAAGCCTTTTCAATGATTTTAACCGATGGTTCTACATCATTGATATTCAGAGTCTTAAGAGGATCCAAAAAAGTAAGACGAAATGCAACACTTTTTTTACCTTTTCCGAGACGATCTCCTTCATAAATGTCGAATACACGGATCTCTTTGAGCGTTGGAATCTTGCAATTACGGATCTCGACCATCATGGAACCAACCCGAACAGATGCGTCCACCAGGAATGCTGCATCAAATTCAAATGATGGCACCTTAGGAATTTTCCGGAACCGAATCTGGTCGCTAGCAGACCCGGAATCGAAAAGTGCCGTCAGGTCGATCTCTGCAAAAAAGACCGGTGTTTCCTCCAGTCCGTATAGTTTTAGCTTCTCCTTTTCTGGGATCATCAACTTCGCAACAGGTGTGCCGCTATGTTTTTTTTCTGCATCATCATTCTGCGGAAGATAGTAATGGAGTTCACTCGATGAGATAACATCTTCCAACAAAACAGATTTGATACCGGCTCTTTTAAAGAATGCTGCTAAATCCGATTTCAAATCAAACCTTGTAAACGGAAGTTCCTCACGATTCCATGACTCTACAGAACGAATTCCACTGAGCCCTAGTAGGAGGGAAGTACGTTCAGATACCCCGGCAATCCATCGTCCAGGCTTCTCTTTCGTAGCTCTTTGAAAAACCTGTCCCATTTCGAAAAAACGGACCGAACGATTTCTTCGGTTTAGATTAAACGCGGCATTTCGCAGGAATCCTGATGCCAATACAGGACGAAGTGTGGTCGTTTCATGGGATACAGGATTCAAGGTTTCGATTTGAAGCTTTTCATCCAGCCAAACAGAAGCCTCCTGTTTCGACAATAATGAGTTTCCTGCGATTTCTCGATAACCTAAATTCATCACCAAATCTCTCATCCGCTCCTTAAACCGTTCCCACTCAGGAAGGGGATCTGAATTTACAAACACGGATGCATCCGGTGCAGGGATGGAATTATAGTCCAGAATCCGGCCAACCTCTTCGATGAGGTCGATCTCTCGCTCGAGATCCGGCCGAAAGGATGGAATCGTACACTCCAGCACAACCTCTTCACCGTCAGAGATTTGGGTTTCCTGAGTTCGTATTTCCAATCGTTCGAGAATGTCCTGAATCCTGGCCGTTGTAAGATCCGTTCCAAGAATTCGATCCACCCTGGATGGTCTCAGGTGAACGGTTACAGACTTGTGTGGAATCGGGTTCAGATCGGTGCACTCTGGCCGAACTGTACCCCCCGCCAGTTCGCAAATCATCGATGCTGCCTTCGCCGCAGCTGCAAACTGCATCATAGGATCAATACCGCGTTCGAACCGGTACGAACTGTCGGTTTGCAATTGTATGGATTTGGATGCCTTTCGAATGTGGGATGGATCAAACCATGCGCTTTCAAGCAGAATCGTTGTAGTTTCGTGGGTAACCTCACTGTTGGCGCCCCCCATAACCCCGGCGATGGCAACGGGTCCATCCCCATCACAGATAAAAAGTGTACCAGCAGGCACGTCCCGTTTCACGCCATCCAGTGTCTCAAAAGTCTGCGAGGTATCAAAGGAGCGGACTACAATCTCCCTTCCTCGGATCCTGTCCATGTCGAACGCATGCAAAGGCTGTCCCATATCATGAAGTACATAGTTGGTAACATCCACCACATTATTCACAGATCGCAGACCGATCGAGGTTAGTCGGGTTTTCAACCATTCCGGTGAAGGCCCAATCTGAACCCCCTCAATCACTATAGCAGTATAACGGGCGCATTTGTCTGGATCCAAAATGGATATCTCGATGATGCCGGAGAGATCCGTTTCGGATTTGGCTATCTTAATTTGGGTTGCGGCTGGCGTATCAGAGGGTACTCCTTTCCGGTCTCTGCCAAATGCGGAGATCGG
>PZPG01000020.1 GCA_003045995.1 Bacteroidota bacterium | reverse complement strand
ACCAGTCCCATGTCAGGCGTGTGGCACGAGGCGCAATCGGCCTGATCGTGCGCTCCCAGCAGTTCGAAGCCGCCAGACACAACCGCATGCTCATAAAACGCATCCTCCCAGGAAAACATCGTATGACAATCCTCACACCGCGTCGAAACCCCCCGCCCTGCATGATCAAATGACTCCGCCGCCACGTAGTCATCCTCATGACATGCAAAACACTCCGTATCCTCGATCACAAAATGCCCGTCTGCCTGCCCATCATGACAACTCTCACAAGACACCGCCGCGTGCGCACCCAGCAGCTGAAACGAGGTACGCTGATGAATCATCACCCCGTCCACAGAAGAAAAACTAATCGTATCGTGGCAATCGGAACAAGTTTCAGAAAAGGCCCCCTCATGCACATCCACATGACACGTTTCACAACCATCGCCCGAGATCACCGGTTCCGAAAAAACCAATTGCGTATGGCAGCTTTCACAGGACACGGTTTGATGTCTACCAATCAGCGCAAAACGAGTCATCGACGAGTGATCAAAATCCATGGGCTCTCGCGCCGGTACCCAACTCTCCGACGTATGACAGGCCTCGCATTGCAGATCGGCAGAGAACACACCATGCGGATTATCACCAACGCTGGTCCGCACGCTCTTTTGCGTACTGTTATACACGCTCTTTTGTGCACTATTATGCACGCTCTTAAGCACACTATCTTGCACGCTAGGATGCACACTCTTTTGCACACTGTCCGAAGACGTCTGCGTCGTATCCGGATCCAGATTCACTGGTTGCACCGGGGTCAAACGATCCACCGGCGAAAACCCGGAAGCAACCGGCATCTGCACATACCTCGTCGTACCGGCTGGCAAGACCGGATGCATCCAAGCGGCTACCCCCATCTCTGCAAGGCATACATCAACCCAACACCCACTCATGGTCAGCACGCATACCATCCCAACCCAGGCACACCAAGAAAAAGACCATTTCCGTCCGTACCTCCCCCGTATAAGTGCATCGTAGCACCTCAGACACTTCCCATTCCGAAGGAGAGCGGATGTCATGATGGATCCCAAGGTTTGTTTATTTCCATATAATAGTACCAAAAATCAAGCACAAATGTCAGGCCTCGCCAAATTTGGTATCAATTCTAATCCCAGCCTTCTCCAAAAACGCAGTTGGCAAAATCCCACCCGCAAAAACAAAAAGACTGTTGTTCGCCATCACCTCTTCGCGGCCATCCTCATGCTGCAGTACGACCGAATCCTTCCGGTTTTCAATCACATTCGTCTTCCGGTATACTGCGATCCGCCCCTCCTCCAAGGCCTCATTCAGTTTTAAGCGGTTAAGCGGTTTAAGGCGGCTAAATTTTTCTTTTCGGTATGATATGGATACTTGGTTGCCCGGTTGTTCACTAAGGGCTAGGGCTGCTTCAATGGCCGAATCTCCTCCACCCACCACCATGATCGATTCATCGGTGTAATGATCCGGCTCCAAAAGGCTGTAGGCTACGTTATCCAGCTCCTCGCCGGGAATCCCCAGTTTTCGCGGAGTGCCGCGACGACCCACCGCAATCAGTACTTTCCGGCATCTCCATGTTTGATTCCCACAAATCAGTTCAAAGATGGGTTTCGCGCCAGCATTATCAGCATCCTCAGCACCTTTACCATCCCCACTCCCGACTACACCTGCTCCTCCATCACTAGAGCGACCCCAATCACCAGAATGCGCACCTGCACCCACGTCTCCTATCCACCCATCCCCTCCAACTCCAACTCCCCCGGGCATCACCCTTCGAATCTCATCCACATTCACCCCGGTCACAATATCCTCATCGAGCTGTTGCTTCTCCACAATCGACTCCCAAACCTCAATAAGCTCCTCTTTCAGAATCTGCTTCTTATGAATCTTTCCCACACCCGGCACATCTAGAGGATTGGTAAGCACCAGTTTTTTACGTGGATAATACCGAACCGTTCCACCAATTCCCTCCCTCTCCAGCGTTTTAAAATGGTACCCGGCCCGCTTGGCGTGAATCGTGGCCGACAAACCCGCCGGGCCGCACCCGATAATCAGCAGATCATAGATTTCAGAATCCGCCCGCCGCCCAGAGGGTTTCAGATCCTTGCGAATATATTCGATACATTGCCGAGCCTGTTCAAACGCATTTTGGATTAACCCCATCCCACCCAACTCACCCACGATATGAATCCCGGGGACATTGGTTTCGAAGTTTTCCCGGATCCGCGGGATATCCACACCCCGTGTCTTACTACCGAATACCAGTGTAATCGCATCCACCGGGCATGCACGCTCGCACAAGCCATGACCAATACAGAGCGCTTTATTCACTGCCACCCCTTGGCCATTCCGAATTCCCAGCACATCCTCTTCCGGACAAGCCGCCACACATCCCGCCGATCCAATGCAGATGTCC
Organism: Bacteroidota bacterium; assembly: GCA_003045995.1. Lineage (GTDB taxonomy): Bacteria > Bacteroidota > Rhodothermia > Balneolales > Balneolaceae > Sam29DG08-bin30. The sequence continues at coordinate 32,095 of PZPG01000020.1, read as the reverse complement.
GGATTCACCTTTGGATACAGAGAAACCGGCTCCTTCAGGCCAAACTCCTCTGCACGGATATCCTGCACATGCGTATGCTTCTCCAGCCGGATCTTTTTGATCCAAAACGGAACGGCAAACAACCCAAACAGCAACGCCGCGATCAGCCATATCACCAACTGCTCATTTTGGATCAGAAACTCTTCCATGTACAAATTATTTCATTAAAAACTCTTCCATAGTGATAGGGACAATGCATTCTGGCTCGTAAACTCACCTAACACTCCCTGATAGCGCGCCTGAACCGAAAGATCACGTGTAAGCCGGTAATCGGCATTCAAAAACAGCGATCCCTGCGTGTACCGGTTGTTCACAAAATTCGACCGGTAGGCACTCAGACCACTCTGAAGACGCCATTTTTCGAGCGATTTGGAAGCAGTAACACCCGAATTGAGGCTACTCCCACGTTCCTGCCCATTCCAATAGTAGCCATAAACAGACCAGGAGATATCCCACAACGGCGACCGGTTCCACTGCACTCGGGACTGGTACGAAGTAGATTTTGCTTCGGGTTGATGATTCCACCGCATACCCTGTATAAACCGCCAGTTTGAAGCGGACAGTGTGGCTGTCAGGCCATATTCATTGCGTGTGTTGGAAAATTCAGAGAAGGTTCGAAACGGGGAATAAGAGATCCTGCGCTGGTATGAAGCACGTACTTCGAGCTGCTCACTGAGATCGGCAAAAGCCCGAAATCGAATGCGGGTCCAGCGCCATTCTGCGGAATCCGGATGACGGTGTGCCTGAAATTCTGTATCCATTCCGACTCCATCATAGCGGAACTTCTGCTCGATGCCGGCGTAAGAGCGAAACGCCTCATTCGATGGGAATACGCCAGCTGCATTTGCCTGAATGGTCCAGCGAACCGACTCTGTTCGAAGTCGATAGTGCAGATACCCGCCTGCTTTCGGGTAGGAAAAGGAGAGACCCTCTGTGGTTCGTACGGGTTGAAACCCGCCTGTAAGCCCGCCTCCCCAATTGCCCATTTGCAAATGCGCCATGGCTCCGTCCCAAAAAGAGTGCATCATTTCGAAGCGGTTGTAAAAGCGACCTATTTGCACTTCCAGAGGAATGGAATCAAAAACTTTTGCGGCTTTCAGATTGTAGATATTCATTAGATAGTTGTCATTCCGGAACGATCCGGTTTGAACTCGGTAGCTGAGTCTGCCCTGCGCCTGCACCGACCATCCACCCGGCAGATCCCTGCCGCGAAAACTGAGATTGGAGTAGGAGATGGAACTGTATCGGGTATTGGATTCGTCGGTCTGCCCCCCCCAGTTTGTCACGCTTTGAGATGCACGGGTACCGAGCAGGACCCTTCCGCTCCACTGTGGGATTTGTCTCTGCCGGCTAGACCGCGAGGAACGGGTCGTTGAGCCTCGTGTTACAGGTCGGTCCAAAATCGAACGCCGGTCACTCCCCAGAGAATCCCCTTCCGCGGCAGTGGCATCGGCATCGGCGCCGGGATCGGCATCGGCGCCGGGATCGGCACCACTAACCCCACCACCGCCAGCCTCGTCTCCCGTCACGATCTCACCTCCCAACTCTACACCTGCCCCCCACTCAAGCGTAATAATCTCCCCGCGAGTTAGCGGGAATACGGTTTCAGCATACCTCACCAGCAACCGTGGCGGAAAGGCGGCCATCAGCTCCAGCGAGCCAAGGTAATCCGCATCCCGGTAGGTGAGCAAAATGGCGCCTTCTTTTGGCATTGCCAGGTCTTCTGTGTCCAATTCAAGGTAGATTTGATCCGCGGCAATCTGGATTACCTGTACCTCTGCCCGAATGCGTTCCTGGGCCTGGAGCGCATCCGCATCAACCCGAAACATAAACAGAAGTAGAAGTGAAACCATCGTAGCGCAATGCATAAAATTGCCGGACAAACGGGGTATACGGGGTATGAGTCGGGTTGATTTAATCATCATCGCCTCCCTCCGCGTCGTCTTCGCTTCCATTTGGGTGGCAGGAGTAGCAGGCTTCACTCTGGTAGATATAACCGTTTACGCCGTCGTGTTCATCGTCCATATCGGGTTGATTGTGTTCGTGGCAGTCGATGCAGCTGAAGATGCTGAAATCGTCGGGGACGACATGACAGGTGCTGCAGTCGTTGTTCCATTCGCCTTGGTGTTCACCGGAAAAGATCGGGAAGTAGAGTTGATCGTGCTGATCGAAGCGGGCATCGTCCCAGTCGTTGACGTTGTGGCAAAGGGTACAGTCGGTGGGGAAGCCGGATCCCGCGTGCTCGTCTTCATAGTCTTGTGCGTGGCAGGCGTAGCAGTCGTCCTGGCTGGTGGGGGGTGGCTGGAAGGGAAGGTCGTAGGTTGGGAGCAGGTGGCAGGATTCGCATCGGATAGCATCGTGGGCTCCGAGGAGGGCGAATCCGCCGGAGACCGTGGTGTGGTCGAACTGCACGCCGGACCAGACCAGCATCGAGTGGCAATCTTCGCAGGTTTCGGCAAAACCGCTGGCGACGTGGTCGATGCTTTCGGCAGCGAGGTAGTCTTCTTGATGGCAATCGATGCATTCGGTGCCGCTATCGATGGCGAAGTGGCCGTCGGATTGATTAGCGTGGCAGGACTCGCAGGTGATCTGGCTGTGTGCCCCGATGAGGGGGAAGTGAGTACGCTGATGAATCTGATCGGCATCGATGTCGGTGAATCGGGTTTGATTGTGGCAGTCGGTACAGCTTTCGGTGAAGGCCCCCTGATGGACATCAACGTGGCAGGATTCGCAACCTTCGCCTGTGATCATTGGTTCACTGAATTGCAGGTTGAAATGACAGGATTCGCAGGTGGTTTCGAGGTGGGAACCGATGAGTGGGAAGGAGGTTTGAGTGTTGTGGTTGAAGTCGAGAGGTTCTTTGGCCGGAACCCAGCCATCGGAAGTATGACATAGTTCGCAGGTGAGGTCGGCGCTGAGGTTGCCGTGGGGGTTGGTGCTGGTTTGGGTTGCGCGGATTTGGGCCTGGGCAGGTTGTGAGGCCTGGGCAGGTTGGGCGGACTGTGCAGCCTGGGCGGACTGGGCATGGACCTTATTCCCGCATCCTAAGGGTAGCAGGCCCAGGGTCAAGGCGAAGGACAGAGTCATGGCAGATACAAAGCCGCGGATTCGAGTCCGTTGTTGGTTGATATTTTTGGATTTACTGATCGCCATGGCATGCAGAACATTCGGTGGAAAGAGGGAAAAAGCGAGTAAAGAGAGAACCGTCCGCAGCTGTTTCCTGTACATGGCAGTCTGCGCAGGCAACCTCAATATGGGCACCATCCAGCGGGAATGAAGTGCGAGAGTGATCGAACTCATCCAATGTAAACCGCTCCGTGGTATGGCACTCTTCGCAGGCTGGCCCCAGTACCGACTCGGCAAACTGCCCCTGATGCGGGCTGTCGTTCTCGTGGCAGCTCATACAATCGTCTGGAAGCGCGGCGAATAACAAGGAGAATGCTTGGCGGTTCGATGCACCTGAGCCCACACCTGAATCAAAATGGCACGACTGGCAGCTTAGCGATGCATGAGCACCTGTGAGTGCATACCCGGTTTCTGCCTCATGATCGTAGGTAATATCACGGTTCCATGAGGTGGTTGCATGGCAGGTGTCGCATCCATCCTCTGCCGAGGCAAATGAATCTCCATGCGGGTTGTCTTCTTCGTGGCAACCCTCACAACTCAGGTCATCAAACCGAAACTGAGGCTTTTCCTCTCCGGTAACCGTGCTGGGTTCCATAATATGGCAGCTCGAACAAGGGGTAACCACATGCGCACCGGTTAACTGAAAGCGAGAGCGCTGCTCATGCTGTGCCAGGCCAAAATTGGAGGGGATCCAGGCTGTTTCTGTATGGCACGTGGAACATTCCGCACCATCGCCAGTATGCACAAACACCCCTTCGTGATAGTCCACATGACAATCCATACAGGTATCCGACACAGGCTCTGGATATGTATAGTCAGCCGTCCCATCCACCCACTGATTCGCAATCACAAGATCCTCTCTCACAGCATGGCAACTTTCGCAATCCAGCGATTCGTGAGCCCCAATGAGCGCGTATCCGGTTTCCTCGTGTGGGAACAGATCTTCCGGGAAGCGCTCATCAAACTGATGCCATCCCTCCGTTCCGTGGCAGGATTCGCAGGTTTGCGGTACACCGGCCAGTTCATCCAGCCGACCTTCATGGACGTCTTCGTGGCAACTCTCGCACGTTTCAAACTCCAGCCCGCGGAATCGGATCACTTCAGTTCCCGCTAGTGCACCTTCCAGTACCCGCTCGGGCGTATGACAGCTTTCGCATGTCTGTTCCACATGAAGTCCCGTGAGTGCAAATCGTGCTTCATTGTGATCAAACTGGCTGATGTCTTCCCAGTCTACTGTGTTATGACAGTTGGCACAGGATTCACCTGCAAACTGATCTCCGTGTACGGACTCTTCCAGATGGCAACTCTCGCATGTCGGCTCCAGTCCCAGGAACGTGGAATGGGATCCTATCAACCCGAACTTTTCCTGATAATTCAGCACGGTCTGATCGCGGATCCAATCGCTGTTTCCATGGCAATCCTGACATTCCGCCGATGCATGAGCACCAATCAGTTCAAATCCAGTGATCGAGTGATCAAATCCCGCTGAATCAAACCGAAGAACATCAAACTCCTCACCGAAGTGTTCCTGATGGCAGTTCGAACAGTTCTGATCCAACACATCCGGCTGTCCGTGAACTCCCCGCATTTGCACGATGGTGGAGTCGATAGGTACATGGCAATCGAGACAACGCTCGTTAGAGATGGATGGGTTTCGAATTTCATGGCACTGCACGCAGTTCGAGATACCATTCAGGAAGGAGTGAGCGTTTGAAAGTTTTCCCGGAGAGATCAGTTGCGCCTGACTCACGGCAGAAAGGAAAAGCATTCCGATTCCAGCAAGAAGTATGGATCGAAATGAAAGCACTGGCAATCCTCGAAGGACCGGTATTCCTCGAAGGACCGGTATTCCTCGAAGGACCGGTATTCCTCGAAATGCCGCCCGCCCGCCTCCTGGGGTGATATGGATTTTGCAAGAAAAGATCACATAGCCGCCAGTTTGGATAGTGCATTTTTGGACATCGTGCCGATTGTAGTACCTGCTTCCTGCTCGGAAAGAGCTTCCCAGATCGCCGCTGCATCGTTGTTCCGCCCCATATTCGCATAAATCGCCGCCTTATTGTACAGCGCTCCCGGATGATTTTCCCGGATCTCCAAAAGTTCATCTGTAGCCAAAAGCGCCAACTCCCACTGACCCGCCTGCCCGTACGCGTTAATCAGATCCAACCGTACCTGCTCCTGCTGTGGATTGATTTCAAGTAGCCGGTTGTACCATTCGGTCGCCTCCTGCAATTGATGCCCCTGATGAAGCAACCTCGCAAGCCGAAGCATGTGAGTGGTATCTGCAGGATTCGTAGCCAGAAAGCTTTCCAGATCCTTTACACGCTCGTAGTAACTGGTCGAGACATTGTCTGCCGTTGGTTCGGTATCGACCGGAGGTTGCATCGCCCCAGCCGTGCTTCGATCTCCTGCCGCACTTCCACTTGTGGATCCACTCCCAGAACCCTCTCGGGAGTTCATCCCGGAAGCAATCTGTCGCGCCCTCTCCGCAAGTTCTGCATCGGTCAGGGTTTGATGCGGCGAAGACTGAAACCGGTCCGTTGTAAGCACAAACGCGGTGATGCCAAAAATAATCGTTCCTGCGAGTAGTAGAAGTCGGTATTTCATGGTGTTCGGGAGTTAAAAAGATTTGGTTTCGGGGTGATAGGACCGCATCACGGTTTTAAAAAATCCATGTGTATCCAAAAAGAATCGATACAAAAACATGCACAGCCAGCACCAAAAACATAATTGTCGCCAGCGGAATGTGAAACACATGCCAGTATCCAAAAATCTTCTGCATCGGCTCAATCAAAAACTCTTGTCGGGTTCTCCAGCGATACCGACGCACGAGAGACCGAAACGACTCCCGCTCCTGTCTGGACAACGCAAGCTCTGTGGTAACCCTCCGATCCCTGCTCCAGGAAAACAGGCCCCTCACATCAAATAGAATTGCTGCATAGAGTGCCGCCCATGGATTTGTAAACTTTAACTGTCCCGCCGTGAGCCCCAACATCGACTCCTGTACAGGACTCAGCGACACCATCGCGTCCAATTCCTTTCTCAGTGCAAGTTTCTCATCCACAACAAACTGAACACTTTTAAAATATCCATCCTCTGTTTTTGGAATCCGCTTGTATACATACCGACCAAGTACCCCGCTCGCCACAACAATCACCATACTCCAAAACGAGATCGCCACAACCCCCTGAAACTTAAACGACGTATGCCAAACCACAAGCGCCGGCCCCGTCGTGCACAAAAAAATATGAAACCGCAACCAGCTCCGAAGTTTTCCCCATTTCGCAAACCAAGCCACCCGCTTCCGCAACGTATAGGTCGCCACACCAACGATCATAAACAAGGACCCAATCACCCCATACCCATGCCCAATGAAACCGGTAGGTTTAAGCTGATCGTGCAGCTCCGTAAACGGACGTTCGGGTACCGGCGTCATATAGTACTCCCATCCATACACCCCCGGCAAAACCACGATCCCAAGCCATGCCAGCCCGACGACGCTATAAAAAACAAATTTCATGTAGCACTATCCATTGATCCCGTCACCTATTCCACCTGAAAATAGACAATCACGTCCAAAACGCAAAGGTTTGTCTTTCTTTTTGATAAAGAATTTCTTTCTTTTTGATGGGAAACGTTTGTGCTCAAATGGGGTTATACGAATCTGCATGGGATGGCTAGAATCCAATGAGGATCACTGGAATCCCGTGAGGACAACTAGAATCCCGCGAGGAGAACTAGAGTCCCATGAGGAGAACTAGAGTCCCATGAGGATCACTAGAATCCCATGAGGATCACATCCCCGTATGGGATAGGTGGAACCTGGATGCTACCCGCATCAACCAGACTAAAAGGATAGATTATGACAGGGATGATGGGAGACCTGGCTATAAAAAGCGCGTTTGTGCTAACGCTGCTCACGATGGCAGGGTACTTTTTTGGAATTACAAAAGGGCGTGAATCGCTGCTAAAGTTGTCGAACGGCGCTTTCATCGCGAAAATGGTGCTATTGCTCATCGCCTCCGGGTTGCTATTGCAGCTCCTTATAACCCACCAATTCCAATATTACTACGTGTACAACTACACCAGCTCCGACCTGCCGTTGCGCTATCTCGTCTCGGCATTTTGGGGTGGACAAGAGGGAAGTTTTCTCCTCTGGATCCTGTTCGTAGACCTGGTCGGGATCGCCATGATGGTTTGGGTGGGGCGAGCCTATCGCTATCATGTCCTGTTTTTTCTTACCCTCAACCAGGCATTTCTGATCTCCATGATCACGGGATTTGATTTCGGAGTGTTCGAAATCGGTTCCTCTGCATTTAAATCAATTGCAGATGCATTTCCGAATGCACCATTTATTCAGGCCAACCCCGATTTTGTGCCAGCAGAAGGGAAGGGACTTAACGACCTTCTGCGTAGTCCATGGATGGTCATCCACCCGCCCATCCTGTTTCTCGGGTTTGCGATGATGACCGTGCCATTTTGCTTTGCCCTGGCCTCGCTATGGAAACGGGAGTATAGCACCTGGGTTCGCCATGCACTACCCTGGACCGTTGCCGCTAACCTTGCGCTGTTCACGGCCATCTTCCTGGGCGGTTACTGGGCATACGTAACACTCTCCTTCGGAGGATTCTGGGCGTGGGATCCGGTCGAGAACGCATCGATCGTGCCCTGGTTCCTGGGTGTGGCCGGAATTCACTCGATGCTCATCCAGAACAAAAAAGGTTATGCGCAAAAATCGGCCTTGGTGTTTGCCATTCTTGCGTACAGCGCAGTGATCTACGAAGCATTTCTCACGCGCTCGGGCATCCTAAGCGACTCTTCGGTTCACAGCTTCACCGACCTCGGATTGTACAATCAGCTACTGCTGTTCATCCTTGTAATCCTGGGTCTCGGAGGCGTCCTTTTCGCAGTCCGATACAAAGATCTGCCGAAAAAGACTGCGGACCCCGGCATTCTTACCCGCGAATTTATGACCTTTTCCGGTTCTGTGGTATTGGCAATCATTGGCGGGGTCATCATCATCGGCACCAGCTCGCCAATTCTTGGGAAACTGTTCACCGCCACACCCACGCCACCCGAAATCAGCTTCTACAACAACTGGACGCAGCCCCTTGCCATCCTTGCTGCATTTCTCACTGTGCCGGCGCAGGTTTTGTACTGGAGCAAACACTCTCCGGAAAGCCTTGCCGCCGAACTTCTAAAATCGTTTGGGATCTCCGCAGTAGCGACTCTTGTAGTGATCTATGCCGCCAGTGTCACCAGCTTCGGGGATATCGTATATCTGTTTTCCGCCTTTTTTGCCTGCTTCGGTAATCTTTTCGTGATGATCTCCCTGCTACGGAAAAATCCGGTATTAATCGGTGGTACCATTTCACACATTGGGTTCGGGGTGATGCTGATCGGTATCCTTGCCTCAACCACGTATCAGCAGCACTTGTTGGATGATGAAACCCGAGCCTACAATGAAGCGGTCCGAGATGGCATGGTTCTGGACAAGGAGGGATTCCCTGTCCGTGAAGAGATTCAATTTGTGGAACTGCGCCTCGGCGAACCCAAAATGGTGAACGGAAAATACAGAGTCAGCTATCTGGGGATGAGTGACGGGGATCAGGCGCGGCCGGGCCAGCACAAGTATGAGCTACTCTTCGAAAAAATTTCCCCCCGCGATGGTTCAGTCACTGAAGAGTTCACTCTTTTCCCGCAAGTCTATCCGGTTTCTTCAGCCGAGTCGATCAACTGGTCCGTGGATGTGGATGTTCACGGCGGATGGCTCAACGATGTATATTTGTACGTAGCGGGAAGCTCCTACGTGGAGCAGCGAAACCGGGAATACCGATCCGGACGTTCCGGCGGACGCACCATGGCCAACGTATCAACCCGAAACGAGGACCGTCAGTGGGTGTTGCTAGTAGCCGAAGACAAACCCTTCATCTCTTTTGTATGGGCAGGTGTGTTTCTACTTATGGCCGGATTTAGCGTATCGATTGTGCGCCACCGAGGACGACTTGCAAATCATTCGAAACCTGAAGATTCCCCCTCAGAACTCGCAGGTTCCTCTACAGAACTCGCACAATCCAATCTGCACTCCCCCGAAGATTCCCCCGCATCATGAATAGCAAACGGAAAACCCAGTTCAAAATCGGCTTTTTTTCGGTCCTCTCCATCGCCGCTATTTTTGCACTTGCAGACTCTCTTGGTTTCTTCAATCCGAAAGAGTACACCGAAGTGAACCATGGCTCACACAGCCACTATGTACCCCACGACCGGGATCCCAATGTCCCGCTTTCCCGCTTTCCGATGGAGGAACCGGCAGACGACGAACGGATCACCCCCACAGGTCAAGTCGTCAAGAAACTAGCCTACCCTCAAGAAACTACCCCATGAAACACGCCACACCATCCAAATCACGCACACAATCCACTCCAACCGCCCCAGCCATTTCATCCAGTCGTCGACCCTTAGGAAGCCTTCCCCTTCTCCATTTTATGGTCATTGCCACATGTTTCTTTTTCTTCGGGTTGATGTCATGCAGCCCGAGCCCGGACAACCCTTCTGGGAGTAAGCAAGCAGGCAGCAACTCGTCCGGTAGCAACTCGTCCGGCAGCAAACCAACCCCTGTTGAACGAATCGACCCGCGATCCGCCCCTCTGTTCCCCTCCACCACCGAAGCGTCTGCACCACTGTTTCGAACGGCACTCCTGGATGGAACAACCTTCGATATGCAACAAACCCGGGGTAGTGTCATCATCATGAACATCTGGGCCACCTGGTGCGCACCCTGTAAAAAAGAAACTCCCGACCTGGTGAGCCTCTACGAAGCGTATCGGGAAGACGGACTCATGATTGTGGGCGTTTCGGTGGATGAACAAGGGGAGTCGGTAGTAGTACCTTTTGTTGAAGAGTACCAGGTAACCTATCCGATCATAATCGACCGCTCTGGAGAAGTGATGGATCTGTACGGACCTACAATGGGAATACCAACCACATACATTATCGACCGCGAAGGTCATTTTCGCTACTTTGCAACAGGAGCAGTGACCAAAACAGAATTGCTTTCCAAAATCAAACCGTTGCTGGAAGAGGGGAACAGTAACAACTAAAAAAGCCTCTCCGCCGATCGGATCGATCTGCAGAGAGGCTTCTCAAAAAGAACTCCTACTATATGGAGCGGGAAACCGGATTTGAACCGGCGACCCTCACCTTGGCAAGGTGATGCTCTACCACTGAGCTATTCCCGCTTACGTACCCTCTATTTTTGAGGGACTGCAAATATACAATGAATCACGGAATAGTTTCAAGAGAGATTTTCTCCGAATGAAATTTTCCGCAACGAAATCCCCTCCATCAACGAAATCCCCCCATCAGGGAAAGCGCACAATCGTTTCCGAGCGATTGGGTCCGGTCGAGACAATCCGAAACGGGACTCCAACCTGTTCCTCCAAAAATGCAATATACTCTCGTGCTTCCTTGGGCAGATCCGCAAAGGTGCTGCAATTTCGGCAGGTCGTACCCCAGCCGGAAAAGCTACGATACACAGGCACAACACGCTCTAGCATCTCTACATCATTCGGAAATTCATCGATCTCTTCTCCGTCGATCTGATAATGCGTGCACACCTGTATCGTGTCGAAATGATCCAGAACATCCAGCTTCGTCAGAGCGATCTCATTAAAGCCGTTCACCCGGGCTGCATACCGAAGCGCGACCAGATCCAACCATCCACAGCGTCTTGGTCGACCGGTTGTAGCACCAAACTCCCCGCCATGTTTCCGAAGCAGTTCGCCTGTCTCGTCCTTTAGTTCGGTAGGGTAGGGTCCATGCCCAACCCGGGTCGAATACGCCTTGCTAATACCCATCACATGGGTGATTGCCATGGGTGGAATCCCGCTTCCCGTACAGGCACCGCCCGCCGTAGGCGATGATGAGGTGACATACGGATAGGTTCCGTGATCCACGTCCAGCAAGCTTCCCTGTGCTCCCTCCAGTAGTACAGACTCCCCTCGGTCCAGTGCATGGTGCGCCATTGAAACCGTATCTGTGATATACGGGCGTAATGTTTTTTCCGCGGCCAGCAAGGCACTCAGCATCTCCTCGCCATTAATCGGCTCCTCTCCGTAAATATGTTCAAGCGCCTTGTTGATATCCTCAACATTTTGAAGAACCCGCTCTCGAAGTAATTCGCCTTTGCCTAAATCGCCCATCCGAATGCCGGTGCGGGAAAGCTTGCTCACATAGGCCGGCCCGATTCCACGCCCGGTCGTCCCAATCGCACGATCGCCCCGATGTTTCTCTTTGATCTGATCCAGTAGTTTGTGGTACGGCAAAATCACATGAGCTGCGGAACTAATATAAAGACGTCCCGCCGGGTCTGCACCCAATTGCTTCACTGTTTCAATCTCTTCCAGCAACGAAAGTGGATCAATCACGACCCCGTTTCCAATCACACAGAGCGAATCCCCCTGAAAAATCCCGGACGGAATCAGATGAAGCACCACCTTTTTGTCATCAAACTCTAGTGTATGCCCTGCGTTTGCCCCTCCCTGAAACCGTATCACCATTCCAGCTTCCCGGCTCAGAAGATCTACTATTTTTCCTTTTCCTTCGTCACCCCATTGGGCTCCGATCACCACTCGAACGGTCATAATTCTCCGATTTAATGTCCTTTTGTTGTTATCCTTTGGTTGATCACATCCATCCCCCAGGTATTAATTTCGCCAAACCAGCGATTATACACGCAATAAAAAAGGGAGGAACGCAACCCTGACGAGTTTCACGAACCTCCCTGAAAGTATCAAATTAATTGTCAAGTTTCCTACGACTTCCTAAACACGTAGGCCTTGACTTTCATCTAGGCTTTTGCCTTCATCTAGGCCTTGGCCTTCATCGCACGCTTCTGCAGCTCCACCACCATGGCACTGGCAACAAACAACGAGCTGTACGTCCCGATGATCACACCCAGTACCAGCGCAAAAGCGAATCCTTTCAGCACTTCGCCGCCAAACAGGAACAAAATCACAACCACAAACAGGGTCGTCAGCGAGGTGATCACCGTCCGGCTCAACGTGTCGTTCAGGCTCTTGTTAATCATGTCCTTAAACTCCATCGTTTTGTAGATCAGCTGGTTTTCCCGAATCCGGTCGAACACCACCACCGTATCGTTCAGCGAATACCCCACGATCGTCAAAAACGCGGCAATGAGCGCCTGGTCGATCGTCACATTAAACGAAACCAGTGGTTCGATGAGCGTGAAAATTCCAAGCACAATCACTACGTCGTGAATGAGCGCAGTAACCGCCCCCGCTGAGTAATACCAGCCTTTAAAGCGAATGAGAATGTAGATAAACACAACCGCCACGGCGAACAGAATAGAGTTCAAGGCGGCGATCTTCAGGTCATCCGCAAACCGCGGGCCCACTACATCCGTCTTAATCACCGTAGCAGGATTCTCAGGGTACAATTCGCCAACACCGGCCAGAATCAATCCCGAAATCTCGGAAATATCCCCTTCCGCATCGGTTCGAATCAAAATATCACTGTCCGATCCAAACAGCTTCAGCTCCGGCGTAGACTCCAGTGGCTCCGTAAGTGCATTGCGAATCTCCACCACATCCACAGGCTGCTCAAAATCCAGAACGAACTCCTTACCGCCCCGGAAATCGATTCCATAATTCAGTCCCATTGTCAAAATCGCAACAATCGAACTCACAAACAGTACGCCGGAAATGATATACATCATTTTCTGGGCGCGAATAAAATCAAAACTTGGTGTTTCAAACCATTTCATAAGAATTCCTCGTATTTCAAAATGTTAAATGTTATCCAAAACTGACAGACGATGTTCGCTCCCGCGTCAGGTAATCCACCACCACACGCGTGATGATAATTGCGCTAAACAGCGATGCTGCAATTCCTGCCATCAGCGTAACAGCGAACCCTTTAATCGGCCCGACACCAAAGCTGTACAGAATCACTGCCACAAAGAAGGTGGTCACGTTCGCATCCACAATCGCACTCATCGCATTCGAATATCCGTTATCGATCGCCGCCCGTAATGTTTTTCCGGTTCGCAACTCCTCCCGGATCCGGTCAAAAATCAGCACGTTCGCATCCACCGCCATACCGATCGTCAACACAATCCCTGCAATCCCCGGCAACGTCAGCGTCGCATTAAACGCCGACAAAATCCCCAGAATGAAGATGATATTCAGGATCAGCGCCAGGTCGGCAATCCCTCCTCCGGCATGATAATACACAATCATAAACAGCGCCACGATGATCAATCCGAACAACACCGAATAGAACCCGGCCTTGATCGAGGCTTCCCCGAGCGTCGCACCCACCGTCCGCTCTTCAATAATATCCAGCGGCGCCGGCAACGCACCCGACAGCAGAATATTCACAAGATCCTCCGCTTCCGTTACATTCCCAATCCCGCTAATCGACGACCGGCCATTCGAAATCCGATTCTGCACGGTCGGATACGAGTACACATAGCCGTCCAAAACAATCGCCACCGGCTTGCCGATATTCGCACCGGTTATCCGCGACCACCGCCGTGATCCCTCCGAATCCATCGTCATCGAGACCTCGGCAGCATTCGTCGTCGGATCAAAATCCACCCGCGCTTCGGCTATCACATCTCCCGTCAACTCAATCTGCGTCCGCACGCCAATCAACTCATACAACTCAATCCCGCGATCCACAGCAAACGGCTCTGCGCCCCACATCAGCTCTGTGTTCCGAGGCATCATATCCCGAACCTCCGGCGTAAAGATCAGCTCATTTACGCGCCCGGTGTCCTCTGCCGCAGCATAGCCAAACACATAACTGCTTCGTCCCCGCGGATCCAGCACCTCAAACAGGGGGTTCACCGGCTGCTCCAGAGAATCCTCCAACGTCTGTTCCGGCATGTAAAACTCGATAATCCGCTGCTTTGCGCCATTCAGCTCCTCTGCATCCGCCGCCAGACGAAACTCCAGCCGAGCCGTCCCTTTCAGCAGATTCCGTACCCGAGCTTCATCATCCACACCCGGCAATTCCACCACCAGGCGGTTATTCCCCTGCTGCAAAATCGATGGCTCCGTCACACCATACCGGTCGACCCGCGTCCGCACAATCTCGGTCGCCCGCTCTACCGCACTCAATCGCTGATTCTTCAGATACACGATCACCTCCTCATTCGTCGACCGTCGTGTAATATCCGCTGCATCCGACCGATAATACCGGCTCAGCAACGCATTCGGATCCCGACGCTCAAACGCCGCCTGAAACTCATCAATAATATCCGTACGATTCTCCGCAGCAACCCGTCCGGCCTCGCTCAGCACCTCATTCAAGGCGCCATCCGCATACTCACCGGCCAGCTCCCGAAGTAACTGCTCCACGCCTACCTCCAGCGTCACATACATCCCACCCTGAAGGTCCAGACCCAGCGACAACGCACCCTCCTGCAAACGCTGTAACTTCTCGCGATTCTCACCCAGATAGGTGTTCCGCTCCGATTCCGGCAAACTTTCGATATGCCGATTCTCCAAATAATTCTGCAAGGTCGGGAAGAGATACCAAAGACTCAGCCCCAAAAAGAGGACAATCATCCCGATTTTAAACCCATTATTCTGCTGTTTCATAATTCGATACTAGTTTTTTGTTTTTGTTGATTCTTTATTGATTCTTTGTTGTGATACTTCTATTTCATGCGCCAGGGTTCACTTTCACTCAGTTCACTCATGCACACATAGTTCACTTTCACTCACTGCCGCCCACATCTGCTCCGCTATCATTTCCCCGTTTTATTTTTTTTCGGGTTGATGCGAGAGCCACTCCGCCTCCCCATTTCAGTCGGGCATGCGGGACTTCCAATCAACAACCTTGGTCAAAAAACGGCTCAAAGTTTGACCCAAAGTTTGATCCAAGGGTAGTTTCAAAGTGCAGCCCAAAGTCAGCCAAAATCCAGCCAAATTCCTTCCTAAAAGTGACAGAAAGGGCAGGCAGAGATCAGCAAGCAACTTCACGAGCAGGGTTCAGCGGCAGGAAAAGAGAAGAGCTCTATGGCGCGTGAATACTCACGCCACTCAGAAAAGGCTGAAGCCAAAACGATTCAAACGAAGGGGATCCGCCCGCAATAAACATGGTCATAGTCCGTCCGAAGGAATCACCCTTCAATCCGGCGCGGTCAAATCCGCTCCATGCAGGCATCCATGTAGCCAGAGGCTTAAACAGCTCCGGCATCACCCCTTTCACACTATTCTTTTGATGAGAAAACCAATTCCACTGATGCAGAAGCAACATCTCAGGGGAACTTTTCGATGATGCCTGATCACCTGGCGGATCAACCACAGGTTCACCTTCCCAATCACCTGCCTCACCACCTGCCAAATCATCCACAGGCTCTCCAGCCCGATCACCGGCCTGACTACCCGCTCCTGCATCCCCTAAGGCCCAATTCCCGGAGCTAAAATCGTGATGCAAAGGAATGCGAAACCGATCACTATGATCCGCAACCAGGACCGAGGCCTCACGAATCAGCGTTGAAAGATCCTTCGCCTCATGCGACAGTTCCCGAATCTGTGCCCGGAGATCCTCCTCAAGTGCCATCCCGGCAGTTGTGGCATTTGGGTCATCCACCAAATTTTGATCCAACCAACTCGCAAACGCACTTCGCTGCAAATTCCCCGTAAACGGCAGCAACAACTGTGCCATCATCAGCGGAATCAAAACCGCTGCGATCGTGCGCCTCCAAAAGGGAAAAGATGAAACGTTCAAGGGTGAAAAATTAAAGGGTGGAGATTATAAATTCCGAAACAATCCCGAATTAAGGGCCTCAAAAATAGCCAGAAACAGAACGGTTGCCAAATGGTAAATTACGGTTTCAGAGGGTCTTTTTGTCTGTGGCCTCGCCACCCTCACCTACTGCGCCGCCCGCTCCAGCTCCTCCCGCAAAAACACCCCGGTTCGGCTCTCCTCCGACCCAGCCACCTCCTCCGGCGTCCCCTGCGCCACAATCCGGCCGCCGCCACTCCCGCCCTCGGGCCCCATATCAATCACCCAATCCGCCGCCTTAATCAGATCCATGTTGTGCTCAATCACAATCACCGTATTCCCCTTATCCACCAGCTTCTGCACCACATCCACCAGCATCCGCACATCCTGAAAATGCAATCCGGTCGTCGGCTCATCCATCACATACAACGTATCCCCCGTCCCGATCTTCGACAACTCCCGCGACAACTTCATCCGCTGCGCCTCCCCGCCACTCAGCGTCGTACTCGATTGCCCCAACGTCAAATACCCCAGCCCTACCGACTCCAGCGTCTCCAGAACCCGTTGCAACGATGGCACTGCCTCAAAAAACGGCAACAAATCCGAAATCGGCATCGTCAGCAAATCCGCAATCGACTTCTCCCGATACCGAATCTCCAGCGTCTCCCGATTATACCGATGACCACGGCACGTCTCGCAAGGCACATACACATCCGGCAAAAAATTCATCTCAATCTTCCGCACCCCATCCCCGCGGCATGTTTCACACCGCCCGCCCTTCACATTAAAACTAAACCGGCCCTTATCGTACCCGCGAATCTTCGACTCCGGCAACTCCGCAAACAACTCCCGAATCTTATCAAACGCCTTTGTATACGTCCCCGGATTCGACCTCGGCGTCCGCCCGATCGGGCTCTGATCAATCGAAATCACTTTGTCGATGTGGTTCAGGCCACTCACTTTGTCGTACGGAAGCGGCACATCCTTCGAGCGATAAAATTCATTTGAAAGAATCGGTACCAGGGTCTGGTTGATGAGAGAGCTCTTTCCACTCCCGCTCACCCCCGTCACAGCCACAAACGTCCCGAGCGGTATCTCCAGATCTACCGATTGCAAATTGTGCCCGCGAGCGTTTTTGATCCGAATCGCCTTGCCCGAACCCTTTCTGCGTACTTCCGGATAGTCAATCTGCTCGGCCCCGCGCAGAAACTTCGTGGTCATGGCCAACGGATCCAACTCCTCCGGTGCCCCTTTCGTTACAATCTCTCCGCCCTGCGTTCCCGCACCCGGTCCCATATCCACCACAAAATCGGCACTCTCAATCGTCTCCCGGTCATGCTCCACCACAATCACACTGTTTCCCAAATCCCGCAGCGTTTTCAGTGAATCGATTAGTTTTCGGTTATCGCGTTGATGCAATCCAATACTCGGCTCATCCAAAATATAGAGAACGCCCACCAGCTGCGTACCGATCTGGGTCGCAAGCCGAATCCGTTGTGCCTCCCCGCCACTCAGCGTAGCCGCCTCCCGGTCGAGAGTAAGATAATCCAGACCCACGTTCAGCAGAAAATCGAGCCGATCGATCACCTCCTTCAGCACCAGCTGCCCAATCGTTCGCTGCCGGTCGGTCAGCGTCATCGTCCCAATCGTTCGCCGAAGCTCCCGGATATCCATCTTCACCAAGTCGTGGATCGAATAGGTATCAAGCCGGTAGGAGAGGGCCTCCCGATTCAGGCGACCGCCACCACAGGCATCACACAATACCTTCGACATAAATGCCTTCGCCTTATCCCGTTGCTTCGGCGACTTGCTCTCCACATATTGTCGTCGGATGATCGACCGCAGCCCCTCAAATTTGTGTTTGTAGGAAACCGTCTGCTTGCGAAAATCGTAAAACACGTTAAAACGCTTGTCCCCGCCGCCATCAAACAGAAGTGCCAGAGCCTCCTCCGTATACTGTTTCAGCGGCACAGAAAAATCCAGATCCACGCTTTTGAGCACCGCATCCAACTGCTTAAACAGGAAAATATCCCGTGGCTTACCCAAAAACCGAATGCCGCCATCTTCCACCGACTCTTCCGGATTGGGAATCACCAAGCTCCGGTGTACATCATATCGATACCCGAGCCCGTTGCACTCCTGACACGCACCATATGGCGAGTTAAACGAAAACAAGTTCGGCGCGGGATCCTCATACGACAACCCGCTCTCCACATCGTACAGATGCTTCGAAAAAATCAGATCGTGCATCTCCTGCCCAGCCGTCTCCTGCCCAGCCACCCCCTGCCCTTCATGCTCACCAGCCGTACCATGCTCACCAGCCACCCCCTGCACTCCCAGCACCAAATGCCCATCCGACATCTCCAACGCCAGAAAAATCGAATCCCGGATACGCTGCTCGCTCTTCTCCGACACCACAAACCGATCCACCACCACATCAATATTATGCGTCTTGTACCGATCCAGCCGAATTTCCCCCTCCAGCTCAATAAACTCCCCATCCACCCGCGCCCTTACAAACCCCTGACGCTGCATCTGATCAAACAACTCCCGGTAATGTCCCTTCCGCCCCCGCACCACCGGCGCCATACAATACGCCTTCGTCCCCTTCGGCAACCGCAACACCGCCTCCACAATCTGATCCGACGTCTGTTTCTCCATCTTATTTCCGGTCAGATACGAGTACGGAATCGCCGTCCGCGCATACAGCAACCGCAAAAAATCATAAATCTCCGTAACCGTTCCCACCGTCGATCGCGGATTCCGGTTGGTCGTCTTCTGGTCAATCGAAATCACCGGCGACAACCCGTCAATAAAATCCACATCCGGCCGCTCCAGCATCCCCAAAAACTGCCGTGCATACGCCGAAAGCGACTCCAGAAACCGCCGCTGCCCCTCCGCATAGATCGTGTCAAACGCCAGCGAAGACTTCCCCGACCCCGACAGCCCCGTAAACACCACTAGCTTCTCGCGTGGAATATCCAGATCCACCGACTTCAAATTGTGCTCTCGAGCACCCCGTATGACAATATTTTTTTGCAAAATCCTACGTTATTCTAGGCGATATCCGAATTCACTGCGATAACCGCTGTTTTTGGGTTTCGGGTTGATGGAAATGCATCCCGGACGTCCACCCATCAACCCGATTAAATAACCGACTTGACATCCGACTCAACTCGCGACTCGACATCCGACTCAACTCGCGACTCAGTGGGGACCGGCAAAGATAGGAAACGTTGGGCGTAAAAACGTTGTGTGTAAAAACGTTCGTCTCCAATCTTTCCGGAAACTTCCTTATCATTAACGCTCCCATTGGTGTTCTTTTGAAGGGTCTGGCATACCATCTGCAGACCACGTTTCCAATGGATTTCATAGATTGCTCTTTTTTGATGAAGCCGCCGATTGTATCACGCATTACGTAACCAGTTTCAGGATGAAAATAGTTCAGAGTAAAGTCAATCAAATTCAGATTCCCGCGGAATTCAACTCCATGGCATGGCATCCGCTTAGCTGGACCCAGAAAGAGGCAAAGCAGATTCCACTCTACCCCGACACCGGGGCGCTGGAGTCGGCCTTTACCCGGCTGCGAAGTTTACCGCCGCTCATTACATCCTGGGAGATTGAAGCGCTGAAGAAGAAGCTGGCGCTCGCGGGGCGGGGACAGGCGTTTGTCCTGCAGGGGGGAGATTGTGCTGAAACGTTTGAGGGTTGCACATCCCCCAAAATCGTAAACCTGATGAAGGTAATGATTCAGGTGAGTTTCATTCTCCTGCATGAAACGCAGAAGCCGATTCTTCGGATTGGCCGGGTTGCCGGGCAGTACGCAAAGCCCCGGTCGAAAGAGACCGAGGTAGTGAATGGTCAGGAGATGCTCACCTACCGTGGGGATTTGGTTCACTCCATTGAGGAAACAACGGAGGCGCGTACACCCGATCCCGAGCGAATGATCGAGGCCTACACACGATCGGCCCTTACGCTGAATTTTCTTCGCGCTTTGTCGGACGAGGGTTTTGCGGATCTGAATCACCCCGAGTACTGGGAGCTTGGCTTCATGAAAAATAACGAATTCTACGACGAGTATGAGGGGATCATCCAAAACATCAACAAGGCGATCTCTTTTATGGATGCGGTAACGGAACAGCCTCTGATTACCCTGCAGCGCCTGGATTTGTACTCCTCTCACGAAGCACTTCATCTTTTTTATGATGCGGCTCAGACCCGTCGTGTACCCCGAAAGCAGGGTTGGTACAATTTGAGTAGTCATATGGTATGGCTTGGGAACCGCACTCGGGATCCGGAAGGAGCACATGTAGAATACTTACGAGGGATCGAAAATCCGATCGGGGTGAAGGTGGACGCTTCCATAACCAAGGATGAGCTAGCCCGTTTGCTGGAGCGTTTGAACCCGGAGCGAGAAGAGGGCAAAATTATGTTGATATCACGATTGGGGGCGGATCAGACGGAAGAGCATCTGCCAGCACTCATTCGTACGGCCCGCGCAACCGGGCATCCTGTGGTGTGGAGTTGTGATCCGATGCATGGGAATACCTTTTTAGCCGGAAAGGTGAAAACCCGGCGGTTTGAAGATATTGAAAGAGAGATCTCTGCTGCATTTGATGTTCATGATGCAGAGGGAAGTATTCTAGGTGGCGTACACCTTGAGATGACCGGCGACAATGTAACGGAGTGCGTGGGTGGTGTGAGCGGCCTAAATGAAGAGGGGCTGTTGCAAACCTACGAGACCTATTGCGATCCGCGACTCAATTATGAACAGAGTCTGGAACTGGCTTTTCTTATCGCGCGGAAGGTGCGGGGCTAGGCTGTGATTTTTTAGCCTGCCATTTCTTCGGTTCCTGTCATTTTTCAACTGTCATTTCGAAATAATTCTGACATAGAATCGTTATACCTATGTAAAAAGTTCAGTGCCGGATCGCCGTTTTGGCATCTGGTTGCAGACAATGGCAGAGAGTTGGAAGGAGGATGGCAGAATTCAGCGAACTGGCATAGACCTTGCGTAGTACAGAGGCAAACGAAGCAGTTCAACCGTAACAAATCAAATGGAGGCAATTATGTCAATGATTCGTTTTAGAGAACCAGGATTCGACCTTATTGGAAGACGTTTTTCTGATGTGATGGATGAGTTTTTCAATGATGCTGTAGCAACGCGAAAATCAACCTTCACACCTAGAATCGATATTTCCGAAACCGAGCATCAGTTTCTGATTGATGTGGAAGTTCCAGGCATGGAAAAAGAGGACATCCATGTAGATTTGGAGAACAGAACGCTCACCATTAGTGGCGAGAGAACTCGGGAAGAGGAAGAGAAGACCAAACAAGTTCATCGTATCGAACGGCACTATGGTTCGTTTTCTCGATCTTTTACCCTGCCAGATAATATCGATGAAAAATCTGTGGAAGCTTCATACAATAATGGAATTCTCCACATCGTTATTGGCAAGAAAGATGAAATGCTGAAGAAAAAAATTCAGATTTCATAGTTCGGCAAGTGGTTCCTCGTAAGATAGTTAAGTAGTAAAGAGCAGGTTAGTTAGCGCCGGGATCGCCTTGAACAAGCGGCCCCGGCATTTTTTTGTCCACCTCTCTTTCGTTTACCCCGTACCCATTTTTACTCCTAACCTTTTTATGAATCCCAAACATACATAAACCCTAACATACATAACCCTAACATATCGAGTTAACTACTATGGAATCATCGTTGGAACGAGTTACCAAAAGTATCTTCATGACCCTGCTTGCTGTGCTCACCTTGTGGGGCGTTCATAATGTCACGGAATCTAATGTAAATCTTTCTGGTTTGGCCAGTCTGGGAGACTCCTCACCGTGGGACAATTCCCTGGAAAGGGAAGATTCCTATCTCTGGGAGGACTCCTCCAAAGTCCGTTCGTCAGAGCAGGTTCCCATCTTCTCTCTTAGAGATTTCAACAACGCAATCATCGATATTGCCGAGAGAACCAATCCAACCGTGGTTACCGTTACTACCAAACAAACGGTGAAAGTACGGCAACGCAATCCCTTTTCGCTGTTTTTTAACGACCCACGGTTCGATCAAGAGAGGGAGTTTCAGCGAAGCGGACTTGGGTCCGGAGTGATTGTTTCCTCCAAAAACGGATATATCGTTACCAACAACCATGTGATCGACAATGCCGATGAAATCATTGTGCGGCTCTATTCGGGTGAAGAACTCGAGGCAACCATTGTTGGGACCGATCCGGGCAGTGATGTCGCTGTATTACAGGTGGAGTCCAAAGACCTTCCGGCCATCCCCATGGGGAATAGCGACAACATCAAGGTAGGAGAGATGGTGCTCGCCATCGGAAGCCCCCTTGACGAACGGTTTGCACACACAGTTTCCCAGGGGATCATTAGTGCAAGCGGACGATCCTATCTTGGACTGAATGAATTTGAGAACTACATCCAAACCGATGCGGCCATCAATCCCGGGAATTCGGGCGGAGCTTTGGTAAATCTGGATGGGGAGCTTATCGGGATCAACACCGCCATTGCGAGCCGTAGCGGAGGTAGCCAGGGATTGGGCTTTGCGATTCCCGTAAATATGGTAAAAACCGTTATGGAAGCCCTCATCAAAGATGGGAGGGTTTCGCGAGGCTTTTTAGGAATCACACTTGGCGGTGAAGTCGATCAAACCATGGCAAAAGCATTGGGTCTGCCTAACGCTTCCGGATTTGTCGTTGGGGATGTGGAACCGGGTGGACCCGCCGAGGATGCCGGGCTGCAGGGTGGCGATGTCATTGTTTCCCTCAACGGTAACCCAGTCAAAGAGTGGCTCGATTTTCGTGTTGCCATCGCAAGTCTCACTCCAGGCAGCGAAATTGAACTAGAGATCTATCGCGACGGAAAGAAGCAGACAGTCGATGTCGTGCTCGGTGAACGGGATGCAGATGCAGTCGCCTCGATCGACAATGATGATATGGAATCACTCCGCGAGGAGCTTGGATTTTCAGTAACAGATTTGAGCGATGCCATGCGAGGGGAGCTTCAGCTTCGGGATGATGTAAATGGCGTGGTGGTCGACGAAATTGACCAGACAAGCATGGCCTACCGACAAGGATTGCGCAACGGAGATGTAATCACGGTGATCTCCGGTGAGCGGATCGAGAACACCCGACAGTTTTACGATTCTATGATTTCATTCCGGGACTCCGATGAAGAGGTACTATTGTTAAAAATAATTCGTCAGGGACGCAATATTTACGTCGCTTTTGAGTTAGTATCCTAGTTAGTTAGATGAGTAGTTAGTTTCATAAGTATTTTTGGTTGAGGTTGGGACCCCTGTTTGAACGCAGGGGTCTTTTTTTTGCTCATCGGTCTTACAACTCCCTCTGTACACATTCAGGATGCATACATCATGGACGCCCGCATTTTCGGTCCACCTGTCCTTCATCCTGCCAGTCCATCTATCAGTTCATTTTTGTATGTGCGACGCACGTCCGTAACACTGGCATGTATGGATATCACACACAGTATGCACTCTCAGCGTGCAAGTCGGTGAAGAAGAGTCGTAGGAGGATGAATGGAGTTGCCAAAACGGCGGTTTTGAGTAGTATGGCACTACATTTGCTATAAATACGCGTTGGAGGTCACCATGGAATACAAAGATTACTATCAAATTTTGGGCGTACCGCGATCGGCGGATGCAAAAGAGATCAAGAAAAGGTATCGTACGCTTGCGGCCAAGTATCATCCCGATAAGAACCCGGATGACCCAAAAGCGGAAGCAAAGTTTAAAGAGGTAGGGGAAGCCTATGAGGTTTTGAAAGATCCCGAAAAACGGAAGTTGTACGATCAGGTGGGGTCCGACTGGAAACGGTATCAACGCGCAGGGGAACAGGCGGGAGGCTTTGATTTTTCGCAATACGCTCGGCAATATGGGGGAGCTGGCGGACCTGGGGGGGCTGGAAGTGGAGGTCATGCTACATTTGATTTTGGAGAGATGTTTGGTTCCGGCGGGATGGGAGGCTCGGGGATGGGAGGCTCGGGAATGGGGGGTCCTGGTATGGGTGGTAGTAGCCCCTTCTCCAGTTTTTTTGAAACACTTTTCGGAGGTGGATTCGGGCAAGCCGGTACTGCGTCCAGGGGGCCGGGTGGGCCATCGTATCAACCCGAACCAACCGTACGGAAGGGAGATTCGATAGAGGTGACGCTTCCGGTTACCCTGGAGGATGTGTTGAAAGGAACGGAGAAGAAGATCCGGCTGGGCTCGCAAACGATGAAGGTGAAGGTGCCGCCGGGGATTCGGGACGGAAGCCGGCTAAAACTGAAAGGGAAGGGAAAAGTTGGAGTGAGTGGGGGGCCGAATGGTGATTTGATTTTGGTGATTTCGGTGAAGATGCCGGATGGAGTGGAGTTGGAGGGGCGGAATGTAGTTCATACGGTGCCTGTGGATCTTTATACGGCGGTTCTTGGTGGAAAAATTGATGTGCAGACACCGGAAGGACGAATCAAAATTTCGATTCCAGCGGGGAGTGAGCCCGGGAAGCGACTGAAACTCAAGGGGCGTGGTTTGCCAGATCCGGAGGGAGCGGGCAGTGGCGCTACGGGTCGTGGCGGAGCGGGCAGTGGTGTTGCGGGCCGTGGCGGAGCGGGTCGTGGCGATTATGTTGTAAAGTTGGAGGTTCAGATGCCTGGCAAGTTAACCGAGCGTGAGCGTGAACTTTTTGAGGAATTGGCGGCGCTTCGGACGGAACGGGAGAAATGAGAGGAACGGGAGGAATGAGAGGGTCGGGAGGCGCATGCACGATAGCTGGCTGTATCGATGAATGGAACAACGGAGGGAATTCGGTTCTTCAGAATTCGGTTCTTCAGAATCCGGAAAATTTCGTAGTTTTGATATAGTGATGCGAAGTATATGAAGTGCACTCATGAAGGATATTCATCTAGTGCATCCATCAAGCACATCCATCAGGCAACTCTGTCAAACTAAGTAAACCACAGGTATCGATCCATGAAACACCGATTTTCTACGCTTTTGTTCGCTTTTCTATTTTTGGTCTCTCTCCCAAATCAATCCGAAGCACGCTGGGGGCAGATTGGTCACTATGTAACTGGATATGTGGCGGAATCCTATCTTGACGATGATGTGAAAGCCAAAGTTGCGGCGGTGTTGGGAGATATCACACTTCCACGAGCCTGTGTTTGGATGGATGATATTCGCTCCGATTCGGCGTTCGACTATACACGAACCTGGCACTGGGCAACGATCGAGGATGGAAAAACCTATGAGGGAACGGAGCAAGAGCCGACAGGGGATGTGATTTCTGCATCGGAGGAGATGATTGCATCGCTCAAATCCGGTACTTTAAGTCCCGAGCAGGAGAGCATCAACTTAAAACTGCTGATCCATATGATTGGTGATATGCATATGCCACTGCACGTTGGGAACGGAACCGACCGGGGAGGGAATCAGGTGCGTGTTCAGTGGATGGGGGACAATTCGAACTTACATCGTGTGTGGGATAGCGATATTATCAATTCGCTACAGATGAGTTATATGGAGCTCGCCCGGGAAGTGGATTTTATGGATGCAGAAACGGTTACGATGTGGCAAAGCGGCACGGTACGCGACTGGGCGGGCGAGTCTGTTAGCTACCGCGATGCAGTGTACGATCTTCCGGAGGATATGCGACTTGGGTATGAGTACCGGTACTACAAAAAAGACATTATTTTCAAGCGACTGGCACAGGCTGGAGTTCGGATTGCCGGGGTGTTGAATGAGATTTACGGCTCATAACACACGGGTTTAATGCATGGATTTGATTAACCGGTTTGATGCACGGGTTTGATATTATAGTTGCCAGGGGCTGTGATCTATTCCCATCAACCCGAATAAAAAAGAATGGGATGAGAGAGACGTGCGATTCGTGATGGCGTTGTAATTTTACTGTGAAGTGTGGTTCGTCGGTGAAGTGTGGTTCGTTGAAGCAGTGTGGTTTGTTGGAGAAGTGTGGGCAGTAATCAAGGGCCACACAGGGTTGCGTGCCAGCCTGGGGGTATGACAAAATCGGCTTAGTGGGAGTTTGTGTTCTGCAATTCCGTCATAGTTCGTTGCACTGAAGGGAGTTCGGAACGGATTTCGCAAATGGGTGAAGCGATTCGCAACTGGATGAAGCGATACGTAACTGGATGAAGCGATTCGCAAATGGTGAAGCGATACGCAAATGGGCGGATCAGCAACACAATTTAGGTAGACCATCAACAACGAAATAATCAATTAGAGAGTAGGATATGAATTTGAATAAATTAACGATTAAGGCTCGAGAGGCGGTTCAGGCAGCTTTGGAATTGGCTCAAAATCGGAACCATCAAGCGGTGGAGCCGGGGCATCTGCTGTTTGCGCTTGTGAGTGAGCCGGAAAATATTGTAGCGAATGTGATTCAGAAGATTGGGGGATCCTTGCCAACGTTGAAGAGTCGGCTCGAGGCGCTCATGAGTGGGTATCCTGTGGTGAAGGGTGCCTCGGTATCGGGGCAGTACTTGTCCAATGCGAGTAAGAATTTGTTTGATGCGGCACAGCAGGAGGCGACCAAGCTGAGCGATGAATACATCAGTTCGGAGCATCTGTTGCTGGCGATCGCGGCGTTGAGTTCGGATGCGGGGCAGTTGCTAAAGGATCAGGGGGTGACGCGGGAGGCGATTTTGGCGGTTCTGAAGGAGTTGCGGGGGACACAGCGTGCAGATGACCCGAATGCGGAGAGCCGGTATCAGGCGTTGAAAAAGTATGCACGGGATCTGAACGAACTGGCCGAGCAGAATAAACTGGATCCGGTCATTGGGCGGGATCAGGAGATTCGCAGGGTGATGCAGATTTTGAGCCGGCGTACGAAGAATAATCCGGTGTTGATTGGCGAGCCGGGCGTTGGGAAAACGGCGATTGCGGAGGGGATGGCGTTGCGGATTGTTCGGGGGGATGTTCCGGAGGGGCTCAAGTCGAAGCGGATCGTCGCACTGGATATGGGTGCTCTGGTGGCGGGTACAAAATTTCGGGGTGAATTTGAGGAGCGCCTGAAGGCGGTGGTGAAGGAGGTGATCGACTCCGACGGGGAGTTGATTCTGTTTATTGATGAGATACACACGCTGGTTGGTGCGGGGGCTACGGAAGGCTCAATGGATGCGGCAAACATTTTGAAACCATCGCTGGCTCGCGGAGAGTTGCATGCGATTGGTGCAACAACCCTTACCGAGTACCGGAAGTATATCGAGAAGGATAAGGCGCTGGAGCGACGGCTTCAAACCGTGTTTGTGGGAGAGCCAAGCGTGGAAGATACGGTTTCGATCCTGAGAGGTTTGCAGGAGCGGTATGAAGTGCATCACGGGGTTCGGATTACGGATGCTGCGATTGTGGCGGCGGCAGAGTTGAGCGATCGGTACATTGCCGACCGATTTCTGCCCGACAAAGCGATCGACTTGATTGATGAGGCGGCGTCGAGGCTGCGGTTGCAGATTGATTCAATGCCGGAGGAGCTGGACAGTATTGAACGACAGATTCGGCAGCTCGAAATCGAACGAGAGGCATTGAAGCGGGAGAAGGATGATGCAAAGCTTGAGGCCAACCGGAAGGAATTGGCGGACCTGGAGGAGCAGCGCGGGAGCATGCGTGCACAATGGGATCTGGAAAAGGGAATGATCCAAAAGACCCGGGAGCTGAAGCAGGCGATTGAGACTGCGCGTTTGGAGGCTGACCGAGCCGAACGGGAGGGAGATTACGAAAGAGTGGCTTCCATCCGGTACGGTACCATCAACCAGCTCGAAAAGGAGATGGCCGAAACGAAGGTGAAGTTGAACGAAATCCAGGAGGGGCAGTCGCTTCTGAAGGAGCAGGTAGAAGCCGAGGAGATCGCTGAGATTGTTTCCCGATGGACGGGGATTCCAGTGACCAAGATGCTTTCCGGAGAGCGGCAAAAGTTGCTGATGCTTGAGGAGGAGTTGCATCGTCGCGTGATTGGGCAAGATCAGGCGATTGAGGCGGTGTCGGATGCGGTTCGCCGTGCGAGGGCGGGGCTCCAGGATGAAAACCGGCCGATCGGATCGTTCCTATTTCTGGGATCTACAGGGGTAGGAAAGACGGAGCTAGCACGCTCGCTGGCCGACTTCTTGTTCAATGATGAGCATGCAATGATCCGCATCGACATGAGTGAATATATGGAGAAGCATTCCGTTAGCCGGTTGATTGGAGCGCCTCCTGGCTATGTGGGCTACGATGAGGGGGGTCAGCTTACCGAGGCCGTCCGGCGAAAACCCTACTCAGTGGTACTGCTTGACGAGATCGAGAAAGCCCATCCGGATGTATTTAATGTGCTGCTACAGGTGCTGGATGAAGGGCGTTTGACCGACAATAAAGGGGTGACGGTAAACTTCACAAACACGATTGTGATTATGACCAGCAACATCGGATCGCATCTCATTTCGGAGGAGATTGGGAGGGCACAAACCGACGGCACGCAGGCCAGCAGTGCGATCGACCCCGATCGATACCGCGAGCTGCAAAACCGACTCATGGCAGAGCTGCGAAAAACCATCCGACCAGAGTTTTTGAACCGGATTGACGATGTTGTGATTTTCCACCCGCTGGATCCGTCTCACATTCGCCTCATCGTGGACGTTCAACTGCGTCGGGTGTATCAAATGTTGCGGGCAAATCATGTTACGTTGGACGTTTCCGACAAGGTGAAAGACTGGCTCGCGGTACGCGGGTACGATCCGGTATACGGAGCAAGGCCACTGAAGCGGGTCATTCAAACCGAAATCGTCAATCAGCTGGCGAAAAAACTGATCCGACGGGAGGATCCGTCACAGCACGTCTCTTTTGAGGTCACGATATCTGCAGACGGAAACCGACTTGAGTTTGCCGAACTATTTGAAGACGTAGAGGCCTGGGCAGAGTAACGCCCGGGCTCCCTTCCTCATCGGGTTCAAGAAGGAACACCATTCGGAGTGCCTTCAGGGGTGTCATCACCCGGCGAGTAGCGCGTCCGGATTTAACCCCGCCAGCCCGGGATCCGTGAGGTGACGCTCTAGCTTCCCCATCACCCAGCGAGCAGCGCGTCCGGATTTAACCCCGCCAGCCCGGGATCCGTGAAGAGCCGACCCTGCCTCACCATCACCCCGTCAAAAAACACATCCGCCCCAATGCACACCAAATCCCAGTGAATATTCGACTTATTCCCGTTCGGAGCGATTTCATAGTCGTTCCCTAGCGTCAGATGATTCGACCCGTAGATCTTCTCATCAAACAGAATATCGTACATAGGCGCCGTAATCACCGGATTTAGCCCGAAACTAAACTCGCCAAAGCGCCGCGCCCCCTCGTCCGTATCCAAAATCTGCTCCAGCGACCGGTTGTCCGACGAATCGAATCCAACCACCACGCCGTTTTTCACCTCCAGCGCCACAAACTCAAACGGCTTACCCTGATACACCGACGGTGCGTACCGGATCACGCCATTCACCGATTCCAAAACCGGCGCACTAAACAGCTCTCCGTCCGGAATGTTGCGCTTGCCAAAACAAGGCACCCACTCCTGCCCCTTCACCGAAAACGAAATATCCGTCCCCTCACCCTTCAGCCGAATCTCATCGGTGCGCCGCAGCCGATCCTCCAGCGGTTTCATCGCCTCCTCCAGCCGCCCATAATCAAACAAGCACGCGTCATAGTAAAATCGCCGAAACCGCTCCGTTGGCATCTTCGCATTCATTGCAAATGCCGCCGACGGGTACCGCAACACTGTCCAACGCGTCCGGTTCACCCGTTCGTCGAAATGCACCGGCTGCACAAACTCACGCAAATACGCCTCGTTCGCCTCCTTTCCCGCATCCGACGTCTCGTAAATGTTCTCCGCCCCCCGAATCCCGATAAACGCATCCATATTCTTCATCAGCGGCAACTGATCCGCCTCCGTCTGCCAGCGCCAATACGCCTCGTCGCCCAGCTCGAGCATCAGCCGGTTCACCTCCGGATCCTCAATCTTCACAAACGGGTGTGCCCCGATCTCCCGCGCCCCGCGAACTAGTGCCCGAACCAGCCCGATCCCGTTAAACCCAATCAGCTGAATCAAAATCGACTCACCCGGCTGCAATTCTGTGCTGTGTGTGAGTAGTGCCCGTGCCAATGCGTCATCTTCGTGTGAAATCATCATAATTCGTTCCGTTTTTTGGTTATCTGTTTTTTCTTTCTTTTCGGGTTGATGGGATTCGCTTCCCGTTCTGTCGGAACCACTCAGGCGTGCAGGATGGTTCCAGGTTGCGAATTCCATAAGGTATGCTGTGCAGAACAGGGTTCGCAAATAGCATACTGTGCACAAACAGTGCAATATGCACAAATGGAACTACGGGGTATTACATTCGATGTCCGGGGATTTACTCGTCGAGACTCAAAATGCGATCACACCAGTCCAGTTCGCGCGGGTCGTTCGAAGCCAGAAAAATCGTAGTTTGCCGGCTTCTAAGCAGATCCAACCAGGTGCTGAGTTGCTGCCATCCCTGCTCGTCGAGATTGGCGGCAGCTTCATCCAGGCAGTAGAATGCAGGGGTATGTACCCCGGCGGCAATCATTTTGATTCGCTGGCGCTGCCCTGTTGAAAGAGAACCATACGGTTGATCAATAAAAGAAGACGCATCAAACAGGTGCACAAGATGCTCGAGCACGCCACTTTTTGTGTTATTTTCCGGATGATTGCCTCCTCTGCCTGCCGCAAGCTGCTGCAAGAAATTCATATTTTCCCGTGCCGTAAGCTCTTCATAGTATTCCATATACGGGGCCACAAACCCTACTAAAGAGGTTAAATCACCCCGCTCCAGAACCTGTTCTTCTGCCCCCACTTCAGTGAACCCCTCTTCACGAGTCGCCGCTCGCCCTTCCCGAATCCACTCCACCGACCCCGATGTGGGTTTCATCAACCCGGCAACAATTTGAATGAGAGTCGATTTGCCGGACCCGTTCGAACCCGCAATTCCCATCACCCCGCTTCCGTGTTCAAACGAAAGATCCTTGAAAACTGTGCGCCGATTGTACGATTTACTAAGATGGCGAGCCCGAATCTTCATCCTCCAAACCCCGCGGCTTCCGTGATTATTTGCGCTGATCTTTCTCGCAAAGAGTGCATAAGATTTTGTATTTTTACAGAACTAAGTTTATGACTGAGTTCGTCCAGGTAGCCAATCAATCATACCAAGACATGTCCCGTACAATCTTTTCCGCAGGTACTCCAACCGTTCCCCTAATCGTCCCTTCAACCGTCCTTTCACGATGGATCAGCTAATTCGAAAGATAACAAAAAAGTGTGTAGCCCAACTGCCGGATGGTCGAACTTTTTACAGTGCCGGGGACTTAACTGCGAGCGGCTTGCCAAAACCGCTGGTTTCGAGGGCTCGAATCGAAATGGCGATCAACCTGAGGGAATCGCTTCGGCTACCGGAGCAGGAGTGGTTGGATACGGATGCCCCGGAAGTCCGACATGCCTGGGAGCAGTTTACGGAAACCATCCAGGAGTTTGGGAAAATCCCGGCCGGGCATATCGAATCGGTGCTCGAGCTCTCGCTGCATGATGTGGTCGGGCTGCTCGTTCAGCCTCACAAGACCACGCTGGATCTGCTTTTCGGGCTTGCAGAGGAGGCTACTGAGGAGGATTTGTTGCGACGCTCGGCCCTCATTACTGTGAATCGTTATCATGTCACCGCTCTGTTCCGATACATGGAGAAAAAAGAGCGTTCTTCGGTTCGCCGGGAGCAGTGCCTTACCCTTTTTCAACGGGTTGATGAGCATCGTTTTCGGTCGTTTCATGCACTCGACTGGGTGCGACACTTTGATCTTCTGTTTGGGTTGATGGATGGGCAAATCGAGACGGATTTGATGCGGATCTTTTTTGAGGAGCAGCAGATGTATCGGGTTGCGAAAAAGTTTGATCTCGCCCAGGAGGTTGCTTCTAAAACGGAGATGATCGAATTGTTGTCGTCGCCGGACTTGCTGAAACAGCACTCGTATGAAGAGGATCAGGCAGTGTTGTTTGATGCTCCCCATGGGGGCCAACCTTCCGATGAGGAATCCCATCAACCCGAAAGGGAGGAGCAATTTTCTGAGGAGGGTTCTCGCGAGGTCGAAACAGAGTCTTCAGCTTGGAGAGAATCCTATCAACCCGAA
>PZPG01000019.1:30680-35905 GCA_003045995.1 Bacteroidota bacterium | reverse complement strand
AGGGTTCCGGCTGCTGTTCGCTTCGTCGCCAGCGTATGCGGTGCCGGGTCCTATCAACCCGAAGAAAAAAAGAATTGCAACCTGTTTGCCAAACCACGTTGAAGCTGTCATAGTGTGTTTCGTTACAGATCCAGGTAGTGCATGAGTTCGTCGGCACGGCTGGAGAGGTCGAGGTCTGCCATGTCGTAACGGTTCTCGGAGAGGGTGTTGTAGCCGTAGCGACGAAGTTTTGCGACGAGTGCCGTGGTGTCGTTGAGGTTGAGTTTGACGGATACCTGAACGAGGCGGCTGTCTTGATCTAGACCCTGATATTGATCTTGATCGTCCTGTTCGTGCAGGTCTGCAAATTCCTGCAGGGCTTCCGGTTTTTGTGCATGCCGGCTGCCGGATACTGTGAGGCCGAGGATTTTTGCGCCTTCTTGTTCGATAAGTTGCACCAGTTCGCTAAGGGCAAAGTCTTGTTCTGCCATCCCAATGGTGATGACCGAGCCGGTGGTGCCGATGTTGAGGAGTTCGGAAAATGCGTCTATCAGGTCGTTTTTGCGCACAACGCCTTCGTAGATCCCGTCGGAGTCGCAGATGGCCAGGAAGCGTAGCTCATGGTGGAGCATGAGTCGGGCGACTTCGAAAATGTGTTGGTGTCCGAAGGCAAAAACGGCCGGGGAGAGTGGTAGTGCAGAGAGTGGAACCGATTCGTCGGGGAGGTTGCAGATCGTTTCGAAGGAGATGAGCCCGATGATCCGGCGGGTTTGGGTGTCCAGCACAGGGAGGGTATGGGTATGCCAGGCGTCCATTTTTGCGATCGCTGTGCCGGCTGTGTCCTCCGTTATGAGGGGCCTGAATGTTTGGTTGATTAGTTTTCTTGCATGCATAGCACGTTCTCCATTCCCTCCATCAGAGATTGAAATCGTTTCTGGTTTGCCCGGGTAAATCGTCCGCGAATGTCGACCCGGTCCTCTGTGTAGGTTTCATCTGTAATGACTGCAACATCGTGCAAAAAAGCAACAGCCTTGTAGTGGCTAACGGGAATTTGATAGTGAAAGGGTATGTAGTCTTCTTCGATGATGGTTTCGATCTTGCGGCGAAGGTCACTGAGGCCAATCGCACGGCTGGCCGATACAAACAGCGCTTCCGGGTACTCTTTTTTGAGCTCGATGAGCTGTTCGGGTGGCAGTTTGTCGATTTTGTTGAAGACAAGCAGGCGTTTTTGGTCTCCTGCGCCGATTTCGCGAAGGGTTCGCTGCACGACTTCGATCACATCTTCGAACAGACGGGAGGATCCGTCGATCACCTGAAGAAGGAGGTCTGCATCGCGCACCTCGTCAAGGGTGGATTTGAAACTTTCGATGAGGTTGTGGGGTAGTTTCCGGATAAAACCAACGGTGTCGGAGAGCAATACGGTGTGATGGGCAAGCTCGAGGCGCCGTACGGTGGAGTCCAGGGTGGCAAAGAGACGGTCTTCAGCGAGCACATCGGTGTCGGTGAGGGCGTTCATGAGCGTGGATTTGCCCGCATTGGTGTAGCCGACGAGCGCTACCCGGGTAATTTCGGTGCGATGTTTGCGCTGGGTGGTGCGCTGTCGGTCGAGTTTTTCCAGTTTCTGCTTGAGGATGGAGATGCGGTTACCAATCAACCGCCGGTCGGTTTCGATTTGAGTTTCCCCCGGACCTTTGGTTCCGATGCCTCCTTTTTGTCGTGAAAGGTGAGTCCAGAAGCGGGTGAGGCGTGGCAGAAGGTATTGGAGCTGTGCCAACTCGACTTGCGTTTTTGCCGCTGCCGTTTTTGCCCGGGATGCGAAAATGTCCAAAATGAGACCGCTTCGATCGAGCACCTTGATTTTCACCGTTTTCTCCACATTCCGAATTTGTGTGGCGGTGAGGTCATCATCAAAAATTAACAGATCCGCATTTAGATCCTCCGTCAGCTGCTTCATGCCACGGAGTTTTCCCTTTCCAACGTACGTGTTGGGATCGGGTTGCGGCCGGTTTTGCAGAATTTTTTCGACCGTCTCTGCGCCGGCTGTATCCGCCAGCAGTTCAAGTTCATCCAGGTACTCTTGTGCAAGCCACCGGGGCGTTTCCGATCCGAACAGTCCAATGAGAACCGCTCTCTCTTTTTGGGCACCTCTTCTGGTTGGTTTTTCGATCAATCGGGTTGATGTTATCGGTTTGTGGGTCGGTAGGAAACACTTGAGTCGGATACCGCAGTAAAGGATTTCCCGATTTTCAGAGCAAGCAGTTTCTCAAATTTGGGGACATTGCGATCGGGCACATTCAACTCCAGTCGCGTCAGCTCACCGCTCCCCGCATCTTTGTAAAGAAAGACAAATGTGGATCCCTTTGCTTCGGGTTTTTCAACGAAGTCGGAGATCTGATGCCAGGCGATGGTCTGCGAGGGGTCGTTGCTGTTTTTCACAATGCCGTAATCGGTGATGTAATTTTTGGAGGCAACGTAACTGGAGATCCACCAGGAGAGTGCGACCCAGGTGTAGCATCCAAAGGTTGTATACATGGAGTCCATCTGAAGGTAGATAACCACCGCCATACCGACAATGGAAACTCCCAGAAATATCGTTGAAAAGAGCGGATACCCCCCCAGTTTACCTGATTTCCACTGCAATCGGACGTTGCGCATCCGGATCGAGTTACCGGCCGAATACACAGCAAGCAGGGTTGCTCCCAGGGTGAACAGCGCAAGCAGTAAGAAAAACAGTGTTTGCATAGGATTATTAGTTGTCAGACGGTCTGCTTGTGCTTCCTGCAGACTCTGCTTTATAATATCTCGATACCAAAGATTCCGCAAGTAAAAAACCGATGCCCAGAAGAATAAACCAGTACCAAAAGTCCCTGCCGAACGAAGCCAGATTGGAGACG
The DNA here is from genome assembly GCA_003045995.1 of Bacteroidota bacterium. Taxonomy (GTDB): domain Bacteria; phylum Bacteroidota; class Rhodothermia; order Balneolales; family Balneolaceae; genus Sam29DG08-bin30. Next base: position 33,032 of record PZPG01000019.1, on the reverse strand, counting down.
CCGGTGTCGGACTCCAGAAGATCCTCCGAAGAGGCATACTGGATGGTTTCAAAATGGGATTCCAGTAATTCTCCGGTCTCGGACGAGGATAACGAACTGAGATCCGATTCCATTGCATTCTGATTGATGGAAAAGATCCTCTCTTTTTCACCCGAACGGATACGGCCAAACCCCGGGTTCCACTCGAGTCCCTCGTAGCGAACATTCACCCCGGTAAAGGTTTGCTGCAACTCCGGGCGAATCACCTGCTCCTTGTAGATCAGCTCTGTGTCGGATGGCGAACCGTCCGCAATTTCTGCTTGGAAGGGTGTGCCGAGATCGTGACGATTGATGTTGGCGCCTTCCCCCGCAGAGAGATAGCGAACCGTTTTATGAAACAGGGGCGCAAAAAATGGTTTGAGGGGGAAATCTGACCATCCGGGATCGGCGCCAATGGCACTGTAGATTAGCGAGCCGTCTCCGATGGTAGTTTCCGCCAACAGAGTTTTGCCCGAGCGGGTTTTGAGGATGGGGATGCTTGAGCGATCGCGATCCGTAGAGATGTTGTAGTAAAAATAGATGCTAGGCGGATCCAGCTGGATCGGTTCACTCTCCTCCTTGTCAAAAATTCCATCCAGGATCGGATGGCCTTCGGTTGGAGATGCCAGTCTCTCCACCGCCTGAAACGATCCATAACTACCCAGAACGCCCTGGTACCCGGTACCTGCTGTGGTACCGATCAGCCGATTGTATCCTTGCAGATTCCCCTGAGCAGATGGCAATAAGAGAAGTCCTGCTCCCTGTTGGAGATGATCGGTCAGTGGTTGAATGAGGTAGTCGGGCAGATCGGGAACGCCGTTCAAAACCACAGCATCCACCCCTGTGAAGCGGTCTGCCGTGAGCATAGATGAGGAGACTGTAATCACATCGTACAGTTGATCTGCCTCTGCACCGGCCCTGAGAACCGTTTCCAGATAGGAGTTGAGACTACTTTTGGATGCCTCCTCATGATTCACCAGCAGGATGCGACGCTTCATCGGAAATTCAATCGTCCAATAGGTCCGGTCATCAAATGTGATTTCATCACCCTCAATCCGAAGCTCCAGATTGACGACCAGGCGTGTGCCGGAAACTGCATCCGTCACTGGCTCCGGCACCGGAAACCGAACCCATGTTTCCGACTGAGCTTCCAGCTCAAACGCCTGCTGCAGGAGCAGTTCGTTCTCTCTGTACAGGCTAAGCAATTGGTTTTGTGCCCGTTGCTCTCCATAGTTTACGAGCGCGATATCCATTACGTACCCCTGATTCTCTCTCTTGAGCATTACCTCCCGGACTGCACTGTTGCGGTTGGTACCATCCCTTCCAACACGGATCCAGTCCAGCGCTGGAAGAGGTTCACCTCCAAATGCAGACCGAAGAGCATCATGAATCGAGGCAGAAGAGGAACCGTGCGCCTCAGAAGACGCCACTATAGAGTTGTCCTGTAACCATTTCCACTGGGACCGCTGGCCATCGGTGAGGATCACCAGCCGTTTGTTGGGTTCCGGGGCTTGCTGCAGCTGCTTCAGAACCGATAGAAGTTTATTTTTGGCATCATTGCCGGCATTTCGCGGGGTCAGTTGCGCTACCGCTTGCTTGAGCGAAGCTCCCGACATCATAGGCTGATAGAGCGACTCCCCATTGGTCACCTCAGGAAGAAACCGGGTGTTTTCATCGTAGGCATCCGCCAGTTCGGCCACCAGTTTGACAGCCTGATCCATCCAGGGACCATTTTGATCGACCTGCTCCATGGAGGGACTGTTGTCAATAAGCACACCGACAACCGTGGCCCCTTCCGAACCCGACTGGCCTGCACCTTGAAATTGCGGACGAGCGAGTGCAATGGCCAGCGATGCAACAGCCGCCATGCGCAGAAAGAGTAGCAGACGTCGTTTCAGCTTGATTTTCCGAAGGGAGGACTGCTGAATCGCAGAAAAAAAGGAGAGCGTAGAAAATGCAACCCGCTTCGGCTTTTTCAGATTGAGCAGGTAGATTAGCAACGGCACCGCGACGGAAATCAGGGCAATCAGAAAAATTGGATTTAAAAAACTCATTGGCTCGCAGTCAGCAGATTCATTTTCGGCAGGTGGATAATCAGCAAGTTCGTTGAAGTTACGAAAAGAGTGTATCTTTCCGCGGATGGTTTCCGTTACTTTGATAACGAAATCAACCGAACCCCATAGTTAACGAAAGAGATCCATTGATCGTGCCACTTGTTACCCGACTTCTTTTTACACTGTTTGATCGGAAGCTTGATCGGAAGCTTCACCAGAAGCTTGATCAGCACAGGCAACTTGACCAATATGAGCAGCGTCAGCAGCGTCAGCATCTTCA
>PZPG01000019.1:27350-30651 GCA_003045995.1 Bacteroidota bacterium | reverse complement strand
CATTCCCGCATGTGCACGCCGATTTGTCGGGCGCAGGTGCCGGGTCGTATCAACCCGAAAAGAAAAGGAAGCAGCCTGTGTTGAGAAAGAGTTCTGGATTCAGAAAAAATTCCATGAATCCGGGGGGATTTTTGTTGGGATCCCTGTTGATGGCGTCGCTATTTTTGACCCAATGTGCGCCGGCGGATGTGCCTGCCTGGCAGGTGATGCTTCCCGGTGAGGCAGTTGCCGTGTATACGATGCCGGAAAATCGCTCATTGACGTCGTTTTTGGACGCGGAGTACACGCCCTTGCTGGATGATTTAACGCCGTCTTCGGTTTCGTTGCTGGCGCAGATTCGTTCGTTTTCGGCGGACTCGCTCTATCCGGAGGCGATGATTTTGTATCCGGATCGTGCCAATGAGTGGCAGCTTGCATGGGTTTTTCCGGGGGATGATGCGATGCTCCAACGGTTGAAAACGGAGTTCCAGCAGCCGTTTGAGCAGAATGCGTATGAATTTCGGGGGTCGACGATCGAGAAGCTGCCGATGTCGGGGCGAACACTTTTTGCGGCGGATTTTGGGCGGTGGCTGCTGTTGTCGGAATCGGGGCTTGCAGTGGAGGCGATGATTCGCGCGAAAGAGGATGAGTCGATGCGATGGGTGGCAGATTATGCGGCGACGCCGGGGGAATGGATGATTCAGAGCCGGCAACTGGATGACTGGGCGAAGCAGTGGGTTCAGACGCTTGTGCGGCCGGGGCTGGACGGGGCACTGGACGGGCTGGAGGATATTCGGCTTCAGGTTACACGGGGTGATGCGGATGCTTCGGGTGCTGTGGATGCTTCGGGTGCTGTGGGTGCTACGGGGAATGTTGGTGCTACAGGTACTACAGGTGCTTCCCTCCCGGTGCAATGGAAGGCTTCGGCAACACTACGCCTTTCAGTGGATGAAGAGGCAGCCGATTTGGTTCGATCTGCGACCGGACCGGTGGATGAATTGCAAATCGACCGCTATATCTCCGATAAAGTAGCGGCGTTTACCACATTTCGTGTACCTCCCAGACGGATCGCCCCGCTGGACGCAATCCCGGAAACACCGCTCGATTCACTGATTACCGAACGAACGGACACATGGAAACAGATTGCTGAGTCGCTGGGGGATGAGTTGGCACTGGCACTTTTTGCAGATTCCGGACCCTCCGGGAACAGCGAAGTATTGTGGATCCGAAGCCTGAAAAGCCCCTCTCTGTTTCGTCAACAGATGGACCGATTGGTGCGCGAAGGAGTGATCCTCGATTCCGGGCGCTCGTATATAGCCGACAGCCCACTGCTGGGGGATCTGATCGGCTCTGAGTTGCAAACCTTCGAATCTTTTACTCTGTCGTTGGCTGGAGATGTCGTTGCTATGGCGGTTCGAAGAGGGCTGGCCGAAAGCGTACGCACCGATGCAAGCCGTCGCCGCGTGGTGGCTTATGACGACGATTATATGCAGGTAAAGCGGGAAACCGGCGAAGCATTCAGCTCGTTTACCTACCTCAAATCCGGCGACTTTCGGTCGTTCATCGAACCGTGGCTCTATCCGTCCGGATATGCCGGCCGGTTCATCGATTCGATCGATCTCCTTACGGTATCCGTGAAACGAAACGACCCGGGGGCGCAGAACAACTCGGGGGCGCAGAACGAATCAGCCTCACCCACAACCGCCAGCCTGGAGATTACCGCGATCCGCCGACAGGAAAAAGAGGTCCCATACGAAGAGCTTTGGGTCTATCCGCTTGCCGGTTCTGCCCTGGCCGGCCCCCCCATCACAGCAGATCTCAGCGGCAGTGAACGGGACGAACTGCTATTTGCCACCCTAAACCGTTCCCTCTACATGCTGGCCTCCGACGGAACCCTCATCCTGCAATTCTCCACCGGAGATCACGTGCCGATTGGCTCTCCCGTCATCTACGACTGGTACGGAAACAATCAACCCGTCGTCTTGCAGGCCGCCGGCGATCGAATTTTTGCATGGAACACCAGCGGCACACCCCTCCCCAATTTCCCCGTCATCCTGGGCGAGCAGATCACCACACCACTCACCGTCATGGATGTAACGCGAAACGGAATAGCCGAAATGATTGTCGCGACGGCGGATCGCTCTGTCCACATTATTGAGTCTCGGGGTGATGCGATTGCCAACTGGCCTCAAAAAACCAACGCTGCCGTGCAGGAAGCCCCGCTCCTTGTTTCCTATCGAGGCGAACCCACACTAATGGCTGTTTCGGAAAACATTCTGCATGCCTGGACGATCGACGGAGAGCCGGCCGACGGATTTCCCCTGTTCCTGGACGCTCCCATTGCCGGAAACCCGCTCCCACTCACTGCAGGTGGAAGCAACGTAGAGTTAGGGTTTGCAACTGAAACAACCCGCGGGCAATCGGAAAGCCCTGCAACAGCCGAACGCCTGATCATTGCCGGTCGTGATGGGCACCTGCTCTCTGTGGGAAGATCTCCCCTGTTTGCCGACACCACGGCAACGGTGATCCGCTCCGACTCGCTGGTCGTGCAACAACTCAACGTAACCCCCTCCGGACTACATCGCTCACCACAACGGGTCGATGCTACCCTGTACGAACAGGGACTATACGTTCGCACCCCCCTCATTCTGATTCAGGGAACCAATGGTGCCGTCTTCTTGTACGACCTCACCGGTCGTCTTCGCTTCACCCGCTCGATGGGACAACCGGCATCCGACACATTTAGCCCGATCCTAACCGACATCAACCAGGACAATCGCACCGAAGTGCTCGCACTCGCCGACTTTGGGCGTCTATATGGCTGGGATCTGCTCACCGGAGAAAGATTGTACGAACTTCCAACCAGCGGCATGAATCACCCGATCTATTCCGACTTGAACGGCGACGGGCGGCTGGAATGGATTGCCGAAACCCGTGGCGGACTGCGGGCATGGACGATTTTCCCGTACACCGGGTTGTTTGGGAATCAGAGAGGCGCCATAGACTAAAAGAGAGCGGAGGCACCCGCGCTACAAAATCTCTGCCAAAGCTTCTTCCAAGTCATCAAATGCAAAGGTAAAACCTGCGTCCGTCAGGCGCTTGGGATACACGCGAAGACTCGCCAGGATCGACGATGCCACCTCTCCAAGCACGATCCGGAGTGCAAATCCCGGCACCTTGAAAAGAGACGGCCGGTTCATCACACGCCCCATAACCGCCGCCAGCTCCGACATTGTTTCCGGATTGGGTGCACACGCATTGTACGGGCCTTGAATCCCCTCCGAGCTACCATAACCCTCCACGCCCATCACACCATTCACAC
>PZPG01000019.1:13913-27250 GCA_003045995.1 Bacteroidota bacterium | reverse complement strand
CTCATGAATCCACGGCACATACTGCTTCCCGCTCCCGATCGCCCCTCCTACAAACAGAGAAAACGGCAACCTCATATTTTTAATCACCTCGCTCTCCGGCCCAAGCACAATCCCGATCCTAGGAATCGCCACCTTCACGCCCAGTTCCTTCGCTTTCAACGCCTCCGCTTCCCAATCCACACACAAACGAGCCAGGAAATCCTCCCCAGCTCCGGTCTCCTCCGTAATCCTCTCCTCGCCACGATCCCCGTAAATCCCCACTGCCGACGCCGAAATCAGCCACTCCGGCCGGTTTTCCGCCTGGCGTATCGCATCCACTATAGCGCGCGTCGTCTGCACTCTGCTATCCCGTAAACTCCGCTTCACTTCCTCGTTCCACCGCCGCCCGAACAGATTTTCCCCCGCCAAATGAATCACCACATCAACACGCTCCATCCCATCCGCCAGCGCATCACCCCACGCCAAAAACTGCAGATTCTTGCTCTTCCGATCCTCATATTTGGCCGGATTCCGTGTCAAAATCATCACCGTGTGCCCCTGCTTCAGGAGACGCTCCGTCAGTTGCGTACCAATGTAACCGGTACCGCCTGTAATTAAAAAGGTTCGGGTTGATGCGTCCATATCATCGGCTGAATTCGGTTCGGGTTGGCGTTGCGGGTTATTGCGAGTTATCGCGGGACCTTGGTTATCGCGGATCTTCTCTAGCACTCTATTTTCCTACGCACCTAAACCCACTTTCCCCCTCAAAACATTCCGATCTCACCCATCACAACCGCAGCAAAATAGAAGTAGAGGAGGGGAGCGATCAAAATGAGAGAGTCGAACCGGTCGAAAATGCCCCCGTGCCCGGGGATGATATTGGAAGAATCTTTGACTCCAGCCAGCCGTTTCAGGCGGCTTTCCAGCAGATCTCCCAGAGGCCCGGCCACGCTCACAATTCCAACGGCCGGGATCAGAGTTAGAACCGTCATAGGGTGCGCCACTATGGAGTTGGCAGAGGCGAGGAGCAATCCCATCAACCCGCCTAAAAAAGCCCCTGGAAAGCCCCAGTAGAATCCTTCCCATGTTTTTTTTGGACTGATGGTAGGTGCCAGTGGGCGCTTGCCGAATCGTTTGCCGCCGAAATAGGCGAAAATGTCGTTGCCCCAGATCATCATCATGAGGATGACGGCGAGCCAGAATCCTTGCGTGTCGGTGCCGAGAGCGCGAATTTCGGTGAGCATGTAGAAGCCAAAGGGGGCGTAGAGGCCAGTGAACAGGGTTGCGAGCCAGCGTCGGGGGCGCACATGACGACGGCGGAGGTAGGAGTAGATGGCCGTGATAATGAGTATGCCGGCGATCGTGAGGTTGAAGCGGGTGGAGATTTCGGGGCTGAACCACACATTGGCAGCGATAAGGAGGCTCAGGAGAAAGTAGTCGGGGTAGCCGATGGCTTTGAAGAGGCGTCGGGTTTCGAGGAGAGCGCCAAAGGCCAGCAAGCCGGTCATGAAGCGGAACCAGCCGCCACCGATCCAGAGTATGCCGAGGAAGAGGAGTGCACCGGGTACCGCGGTGGCAATTCGTTTTTTGAGGTTGGCTTCCATCGGTTTTCCGGGGACTGGTTAGTTACTTGTTTCCGGGGTCTGGGCAGGAGTCGAGGGTTGAGTCTGGGCCTGGGCCTGCATCCGGGTCTGCGCCTGCGTCCGCGTCTGCGCCTGTGTCTGCGTCCGGGTGTGAACCTGCGGCGTCGTCTTGCTCAAATTCGTCGTCCAGGATCACCGTACTCTCCTCCAGCTCGTCAATGAACATGGCGAGCGCCTCGCGTGCTCTTTTTTCGAACTCTTCAGGCACATACAGGTAGATAAGCGACATCTCTCCAATGTTGAGCGAATGTGCAGAATCTCTCTTGGACAGGATGTTGGATGGAATTTTGAGGTTGGCGAGGTAGTTGCGGGCCAGCGTGACCTCATATTCGAGATTTCGCTCGAGTACGCAGACCCAGTGGTCGATTTTATCCGGCCTCGCTCCTCTGAAAAACATTTACGTATCCCCTTTTCGAATCCATTTCATCATCGAATATAGCAAAAAAAGCGTCAGTAGGGTACTGAGCAAAATGAGGGCCGGGGAGGGTAGCGAGGTTGCATCCGCTTCGGCGAAGGTGATTTCGGGGCGATAGATTCCAGCGACGACCGCACTGCCATTGTTGATAAAATGAGCCAAGATAGCCGGCAAAAGAGAGCCGCTTCGCCAGGTCAGTACCGCCAGCAGAAAACCCAGCAGGGTAAGCGGCATCACGTTCTGGAGCTGCAGGTGGAACAACCCAAAGAGAATCGACGAAGCCGCCAGCCCAACCATCACCCCTTTACTTTTTTCAAATGCGCGCATCAGATAGCCGCGGAAAAAAAGTTCTTCGGCTACAGAGGGGACGAGCGCAATATGGAAAAGGCCCAGCGCCAACACCCCCTCGGTTTGCAAAAATTGCCGGATCATATTGGTTTGATCGAACTGCATCTGCACGAGAGATTCCGGCACGGGGATCAGCGAGTTGAGGTAGCCCAGAAACATCACCAGTGGTTGCACAACTACAAACAGAACGGCTGCTATGAGCAGGTACACGGGGGTGGACGGGTACCAGCGCATGCGCAGAAAGTCTGTCGCGCGGTCGTCCCGGCTGATGTGGAGCCAACGCACAAGAAGCACCGAAAACAGTCCAAGAAAGAGGATCTGTCCGGTGGAGTTCCCGATAAAGAGGAGGTCCGTCCGGCGGAGCAAGGCGTCGGTGAGATCTGCGGCGGATGCAACTTCGCCGCTGGCAAAAAGAAGAATCACCACTACGATGCTGGCCGTAATCTGGAACAGAAAAAACAGGACGATCATCCAGAATAGGGCGACCGTCCAGTGGGAAGCGCCCTGTCTCTCAACCCAGGGCAAACTGCTTTGGCTCATGGAATTTGGTTTTTTTCGGGTTGATGTCCCGGCATACCCAGGTAGTTTGCAACCTTAGAACGTTTGCTCGTCTGCTTTTTGGGCAAAGAGTTTGGTACCAATCAGCGCAGTGATGGTGCTTAGAATACCTTGAAGTGGAATGCTGAGAAACAGCTGACGAAGAAACCCGGGATCCACGCTCTGCTCGGTGCTCTCGATAATGCCGTCAAGAGCTTCATCCGGTAAATCCATCATCTCGAAGTTGGCAATGACGGAATCCATCAGTTTTTGGGTGTAATCCGGGTCGATAAAAGTCCAGACTTGGGTTAGCATTACACTTACCACGGCAACCACAGCGCCCGTTAGAAATCCGATGGCTGCTCCCTGACCCATTTTAAAGTCTTGTGTAACCTCCTTGGAGAAGTGCCATACAGCAACCAGACCGGAAAAAGCGCCGGCGAGGCACACCACAATCCCGCTGATGGAGGTAACACCAAACGGACTTCCGGTGGGTTCGGCATTAATCTGCATATACCCAAAGAAGATGCTGATTGCAAAAATAACAACCGCGAAGATCAGGCCAACCAGTCCTGCAGACGGCAGATAATCATTGATGGTTAGCTTTGTTGGTTTGAATTCGTCCATATTGTTCATACTTGATTGGGCTTGTTTGTTGAATGAAAATAGATAATTGAATGAAAATAGATAATTACTCGTACATAGGTATCGTTTTGTGGCAGGCAATTACAGGCCTGTAGGTGTTTTGATCCGCACTTATAACTCTGAACTGGCTACCATTTTCGATAGCAAGACCGTCCCCATAACAAATCATCACTCGCGACCCGGCGGGAAAAACAGATCCGCCAGGTAGATCGGAACCGCACCGCCAAGCAGTGCTCCTGTCCAAAATCTCGAGAAATTTGTGTTGACCCAGAGCTGCATAAGGTTGCCTGAATAATCGATGATTTGAATCATTACTGCAACCAGTAAAAGCACCCCCGGCCATGCTCCTTCTCCGGAGAAACGCTGGACGAAAGGCATGATCAACCAGCTCACGAAGAGCGCTGCAAAGATCCCAAAACATCGCGTATTTACCGCCATAAACCGCCCATCCACCTGAAATGTCCGGCTTGGGATCTGATGGCAAACACCAAAAAACAACGTTTCCGTCCAGTGCTTCTCTCCAACCGGTGCGGCAGGCCAAATCACCTCACCCATGGAAAACAGTACCAGAAGAAGCAGCGACACAGCCAGCGAAGCATACAGAATCAGGTGAGTTCTCCCTCTACTGCCACGACCGTCCCCACCAGATTCCCCGGTCACCCGGCTCATCCCTGCGCCCAAACCCCCATGGATGCATATTTTTCGATCCGCTGCGATACAAGTTCAGGCGCATCCAGTTTCAGAAGCCGGTCCAGGCTCTTCACAATCGTCGTCTTAAGCGCTGCAGCGGCTGCATCCATATCCCGATGCGCACCTCCCAGCGGCTCCTCAATAATCCCATCAATAATATCCAGCTCCAACAGATCCTTCGCGGTCGGTTTCAGTGCCTCGGCCGCCTGCTCCTTGTAATCCCAGGTTTTCCACAAAATCGACGAGCAGGACTCCGGTGAGATCACCGAGTACCAGGTGTTTTCCATCATGTAGATCTCGTTGCCCATCCCGATCCCAATCGCCCCCCCGCTTGCACCTTCTCCAATCACAATCGTTACAATCGGCACTTTCAGCGTAGCCATCATTTTCAAATTTTTGGCGATCGCTTCCGCCTGACCCCGCTGCTCCGCCTCCAGCCCCGGATACGCACCCGGTGTGTCGAGCAACGTCACAACCGGAATCCCAAACTTCTCGGCCAACTTCATCAGACGGTACGCTTTCCGGTACCCTTCCGGATTCGCCATCCCAAAATTCCGATACTGACGAGCCTTGGTGTCGCGTCCTTTCTGCTGCCCCATCAACATAACTGCACGCCCATTGATCCGGCAAAGCCCCCCCACAATCGCCTTGTCGTCGCCATAATAGCGGTCTCCATGCAACTCAATAAAATCATCCGTGATCCGCTCGATGTAGTCCAGCGTGTACGGCCGCCCCGGATGCCGTGCAAGTTGAATCCGTTGCCAGCGCGTGAGGTTCGAAAAGATCGACGCACGAAGCTGATCCGCTTTTTTACGCAGCCGTTCGATCTCTGGTCTCAGGACTTCATCATCCACCGAGATTTGGCGCAGTTCCTCGATCTTCTCCTCAAGATCGGCGATTGGTTTCTCAAAGTCTAAATATTGCATGGGTCAAAGATACGGAAACTGTTTACTTGCTCACAATGTCCATCCGCTCGGCAAAATAATCGCAAAAATCGCGCATATCACCACTAATCCGCGAATCGTTAATCGACTTTTCCAGCGTGTCCGCCATCGTCGTCATCACCTGATGGAAAAAAATCTTCATCTCATCCACGGTCATGTCCTTGGTCCACAAATCCAGCCGCAGCGTATCTTTGTTGCGATGATCCCACAGCGACAAAATCATGGCGCGGCACGAAACCGGATCCATATTCCCCATATCCGTTGCACTCCAGCGAATGTTCGTGGGAATGTTTTTTTCGTCCAGGTCTACCGTAATCTGAATGTCCTTTTTCTTCATGCGTTTGGTTCTTTTGGATTTTTTTATTCGGGTTGATGCTACCGCTCACTCGCCGACCGCGCACTGATGTCGGATTTTTAGCAACACCTGCTCGAATGCGTCCGGGAGGTCAGAATCGAAGAGGACCGACTCCCCCGTGGCCGGATGGCGGAATCCCAGCGTTTTTGCGTGGAGCATTTGCGACGGCATAAGGGTAAAAAGATTGCGAAACATCGCCTTTCGGGTGCCGGTATTGGGGCCGTACCGAACCGTATCACCCCCGTAGGTGGTATCGCCAAATACGTAATAGCCTTCGTGCTCCATGTGAACGCGAATTTGATGTGTCCTGCCTGTTTCCAGGCGGATCTCCAGCAGAGCAAGATGGTCGAAACGCTCGATCCGGCGAAAATGAGTGACCGCTCGCTTGCCACGGCCGTCGTGCAAAACCGTCATGCGTTTCCGGTCGCTGACCGAGCGCCCAATCATCGAATCTACGGTTCCGCTCTCTGGCGGATATCCCCACACCAGTGCCACATAGGTTCGCTCCACACTCTTCTCGGCAAACTGTATGGCCAGATCGTGATGTGCTTCATCGGTCTTTGCAACGACAAGGAGCCCACTGGTATCCTTATCAAGCCGATGCACAATGCCAGGGCGCATCGAGGCTTTGCCAATGTCGGTAAGCCGGCTGGTGTGATATAAAAGCCCGTTAACCAGAGTGCCGTGCCAATTGCCGTACGCCGGGTGAACCACCATCCCTTTTGGCTTGTTCACCACCAGCAAATGCGGATCCTCATATACGATATCCAGCTCCATCTCCTCTGCTACGAGTTCCGGAGCCGGGGGTCTGGGAAGGGTGATCTCAATTTTGTCGCCAGGCTGCATAATGTAGGAGGCTTTCTCTTGCTTTCCATTTACCAGCACGTAGCCATCCTTAATCGCCTGCTGAACCTTTGTCCGGGTGGCATTTTGAATAAACGAAGTGATGTACTTGTCGAGCCGGATATCGGTATGCTGGCCCTCCGGTACTTCCAGAAAAAGTTCCGTCACCTGATCGTGAACCGGTTCATCCGTCATACAATTTACGTCTCATTGATAGTCTTTCGGTCGTATTGATCGTGTTTCGATCGCATCAAGATAGCAGTTTGACGCCAGAATTTTTTTTGAAAAACTTTTGTAAGGATTTGCCGCAAAAACACTCATATAAACAAATGGGTCTGTTCATCAATGGATCCATTTCCTTTACCATCTGCTGTTACCATCAAGAGAGAAGATCCGGTTGGCTGAACCCATCCGGATCTTTTTCACATTCCGGTTCTTTTTCACATTCCGGTTCTTTTTGACACCCCGACTCCCTATCCGCATTCTGGCTCTTCACATGCGGCTGCAAAGCGGCCTATTCGGGGGAGGATTCCTGCGTCACAGACGGCGCCGTCATCTTCTTCCTAAGCAATATGTTCGTGTCATATTCCGACTGTTCCCGAATAAACGTTACCGGCAATCGATCTCCCTCCCGGTACTCCCGCATCAGGGCAAGTGCATGCGTTTTACTCACTACCCGCTGATCTCCAACCTTCAGAATCACGTCACCCGGCAAGATTCCGCTCTCATATGCCGGCCCATGCTGGTTCACACTGGTCACCAACAACCCATGCAAGCGGGGTAGCTGGTACCGGTAGATCAACTGGCGGGTCATCGAGGAGAACTCCATGCCCATATCATAGTCCAATACCACACTCCCGGAAACCAGCAACTGCGAAATCACACTTTCGATACGATTGCTGGGAATCGCAAACCCAAGACCCACAAATCCAGCACTTGTCCCGCCGGTAAAAATAAACGTGTTGATACCAATCACCTCCCCGTTGGCGTTGAGAAGTGGGCCCCCGGAATTCCCCCGATTGATCGCCGCATCCGTCTGAATCATGTCGATATAAATTCTCGAACTCTCCGGATCCGGATTAAAATCCCGGTTTTTAGCACTAATCACCCCCACCGTAACCGTTGGCATGCCATCCTCAAACAAAGCAAACGGATTCCCCAGTGCGATCGCCCACTCTCCTACAAGAACCTCATCCGAATCACTAAACTCCACATAAGAAAACGGCTCGTCCGACTGGATCTGCAATAACGCCAGATCGGTCAACTCATCACTTCCAATCAGGTTGGCAGGATAACTCTTCCCGTCTATCGTGGTAATCATAATCTCGGCCGGCTGAAACCCAATCACATGTTGATTGGTCACCACCAGTCCGTCCTCACTGATAATGAAACCCGACCCCATCGTCTGATTTTCCACCGGCGGCCCATAGCCGAAAAACCGCCGAAAAAACTCCTCCTGAATCGTGTCCGACGTTTGTGCCCGATGAGTTACTAACATACTCACGATCGACGGGCTGGCCTTTTCAACGGCCCGGGTAATAGCCGTTCGCCTACTCACAGAGATCTGTTCATTCACGGTTTGATCGGGTCCGCTCCCACTCTCGTCCAACATAATGGCGGAAAACGGCATCTCATCCGTTTGTTCTGACGCCGTTCCCCAGTTCGATGTCATACGGTTGCCACCGCCACGACTCTCTCCAAATTTACCAGGCAGGTCTCCATCCTGAGAATTGTCTTGGGAGCCTCTTTGATTGCCCCCCTGAATATCCCTCTGGATGTCCCCTTCAACATTCCCTTGTACATTCCCTTTAGAGGCCCCCCCCGACCCTTCCGCCATACTGTCCACAGAGTCACTCGCCTCCCCTGCGAAATCACATTGCGACAAAAAAAGCACCGCTACAAAAAGCAGAGGCCCTATAACAAATGGTTTAAAAACCCTCATTCTTCTGACATTTTTTCCCGCTCCGATTCATCGAAAAGGGGGGCTCCAAGCTGAATAGTATCCTCGATCGCTCTGTCCATCGGGCCGGGGTGCCACGCTCCCGCTGCCCTCTGATGACCACCTCCGTCAAGTTTTCGTGCCCAACGGTTTACATCAATATCACTCCGGGACCGGAGACTAATCTTCACCCCCTTCTCTCCCAAATCCTTAAACAGAAGCGCAACCTTTACCCCTGCAATGCTAAGCGGATACTGTACCAATCCCCCCGTATCAACCCCCTCCGTGTCTGCCAGCATCTCCTGCGTAACGACGGTAAACGCCAGTTGATTGTTCAGCCGCAGCTCAATGTTTGCCAACGACCGGCTCAAAAGCTGAATCTCTCCGATCGTCCGGGACGAGTACAGTTTTTCCGCAACCTGATCTGGTGTAAAGGAGCCAGCTTCCAGCAGATCCGCCACCACACGTACGGTTGCAGGACTCACACTACTAAACTGAAGCGATCCGGTATCGGTGTTAATCCCTGCATACAAAGCTCTGGCCATCTCCGGCGTAAACGGACTCCCATCCTCCCGAATCATATGCGCAATTAGTTCGCACGTGGAACTTGCCGAGACCTGAATTACGGCCTCATCGAAAAGATCCTCCGCATCCGGATGATGATCCACGCAAAACACCGGGTTCGGAAACTGTTTCAACCACGCTGGAAAGCTGCCAAACCGTGACGGACTATTCCCATCCAGCAAAATGTACAGATCAAACCCACTCATTCGCTCTTCGGTAGGCGGGATGATGGGAAACAACTGGGTCAGCCACTGCAAATTATCCGGAACCGGATCATCGTTGAATGCGGTCACATCAAACCCTTTGCTTTGAAGCCACAGGGAAAGGCCAATCTGGGCGCCGATGCAGTCCCCATCGGGTCGGATATGAGAAAATACAGCGATTTTCTGATGGGCAGTCAGGGCTTGCAGAAAGGACTCGAACATGAAGATAGGGGTTGATACGTGGAGCCGTTGGATTTTGTAGTGTTCAAACCGATTTTAGCAGATGCTCCAGGTTGAGTTCGTGGATTGGGATAATGTAACGGCTGGAAAAAACATCTTTATGGATCCCCAGCAATCCGGTCCCCCGAAAATCAACGAGGCAGAAGGACTCCTCCGTATCAACAACTTCTCCAATGCCATAGTACTCCGGAGAGGGGCCGTAATACACCAAATCCCCTTTCTGAATATGGTTATCGGATCGCCTGTGATATGGCATAATCACTGGTAGTCGGTCTAATCGGTATGAAAGTCTCCTTTTAACGGTCATGATTTAAGTACATCACTTCTAGGAACGTTCAAAATTAGCAACGTCCAAAAGAATTTTTCTGGAGCGATTCTCCTGCGTGATCAGGCTTACAAACCGGGTCTCTTGCGGCAAAATCTCCTGAATCTTTTCAGGCCACTCAATGATACAGATTCCCTGATCAAAAAAATACTCTTCAGCACCGATTTCGAGGATCTCCTTGGGATCTTTTACGCGGTAACAGTCGAAATGCCAGATTGTCAGTGTGCCCTCATACTCCTGAATCAAGGTAAAAGTAGGACTAGTCACCGTGCTCGAAGACAATCCAAACGCACGCACAAACCCCTTTACAAAATGGGTTTTCCCGGCACCCAGCTGCCCTTTCAATCCAATGATGTCCCCCGGTTTGCAGGTTTTTGCAAACTGCTCCCCAGCCTTCATGGTTTCCTCCTCCGAATGGGTAATGATCTCTTTCATAGTTACTTTTTTCCTCGTGTTGATTTGATTCCTTCGGCTTGATGTAATTACAGCAGGCTGATGCTAATACTCCAAATTGTGCAGACACTCCAACGGGTACAGCAACTCGGGAAACTACCCTCTGCGTGGCTTCATGACAGCCACCGGCAAAATCATCTCCTCCATCGATGCTCCGCCATGCTGAAATGTATCCATGTACCGGTTTTGGTACCGGTTGTACTGGGTCGGGTATACAAAGTAGTAGTCCTCTTTGGCAATGATGTAGCTGTTGGCCGGAGGGTCCACAGGGAGCTGATACTCTTCCGGTTTCGCAATAAAGATGGCGGCGTTGGACTCTGCCTTCAGGTTTCGCCCAAATTTGTAGCGAAGATTTGTGGAACTGTCACGATCGCCGAACACCTTGGTGTCTCGTAAAGAGCGCACGGATCCGTGATCGGTTGTCACCACTACGGTGACATCCTCACCGGCAAGCTCTTGAAAAATCCGGAGCAACGATGAGTGCTGAAACCAGCTTTCCGTGAGTGAGCGGAAGGCAGCCTCATCCGGAGCCAGTTGCTTTAAAACATCAGAATCGGACCGGCTATGAACAAGAGTGTCCACAAAATTATAGACGATCGAAGAAAAGGGACTTTGCGTCACATTCCGAATCTTATCCGCAATTTTGTTGCCATCCTCCGGCCGGATCACCTTTTCATATCGGACCTGATCCCGAAGATGCTCCCTCCGCAAGTGCTCCTTCAGCAATTCCTCTTCATGCAGATTCAGAGAATTTTCATCCTCACCACCTTGCCAAAATTGTGGGTATTTCCGTTTGATCTCAAGCGGATACAATCCCGCAAAGATGGCATTCCGGGAGTAGGGAGTCGCGGTTGGCAGAATCGAGTAGTAAAAATCGGTGTCAATAAAATAATCCTGCGACAAAATCTTCTCAAACGTGAGCCACTGATCGTACCGCATACAATCGATCAATATGAACACCACCTTCTCCTCCTTTCGAAGCTGTGGAAATACATACTTGCCCATGATATCCGGACTTAAGACCGGAGCACGGTCTCCCGATTCTTTCAGCCAGGAACGATATTCCAGCTCGATAAACTTGGAAAATGCCAGGTTGGCCTGGTGCAGCTGATCCTGAAGTACCTGCTGCAACCCCTCCTCGGATGGATCCAGACTCATCTGCCAGTGTGTGAGCTTTTTGTAGATGTCGATCCATTCCGACCAGTCGGTCTGCTCGTTAAATTTCGAAGACAACTCGTTAAAACTTCTCAGATATGACTGTGCCGACTTCTCACTTTGGATCCGCCGTTGATCCAATACACGTTTGATTGTTAATAGGATCTGGTTCGGATTCACCGGCTTGATCAAATAATCGGCAATCTTGCTGCCGATCGCCTCCTCCATAATCGACTCCTCTTCACTCTTAGTGATCATCACCACCGGTAGCGTGGGCCGAACTCCCTGAATTTGCTCCAGTGTTTGAAGTCCGTCCATTCCGGGCATCTGCTCATCCAAAAAAACGATCTCAAATGGCTCTTCCCGTACTTTTTTTAGCGCATCCTCTCCATTCGTGACAGGAGTGACAGCCATCCCTTTTTGTTCCAAAAAAATAATATGTGCCCTAAGCTGATCAATCTCATCGTCAGCCCATAATATTCGGGTTGCCAATCAATTCTCCCTGTGTTTCAGATTACGATTTCTGTTCCGTCTATATTCTATCTATGGAATTTGCTGTTTTCAACGAAAAAATCAAAGCTCTATTACAATGCTGCTACAACTCCAGCATTGGCCGAATCTTTTCAAAGCGTGCAGGCCCGATCCCTTTCACCTCCAGGAGCTGATTCAACTCCGTGAAGCGGCCTACCTCTTGCCTTCTTTTCAGAATTCTCTCCGCGTATGCCGGTCCGATCCCCGGCAATAGTAGCAACGAATCGATACCTGCGGTATTGATGTTCACTCGAAGAAACACGGACTTCTCTCCCGACACTGTCCCCTCTCCCGACACTGTACCCCCTCCCAACACTGCACCCTCTCCCGATACTGTCCCCTCTCCCAACCCCATCTCACCGATCCTATCCTCTGGCACATACCGCAGCAGCACCGCCTCCCGCTTTCGACGCAACTCCTCAGATCGCTCCAAAAATACCCGTTCCAATTCCGCCTGATGCTCCGGGTTCGAGTATACAGAAGGCGTGATCAAAACGCGGGCACCCGCCAGGATACAGATCACAATCATCAACCCGCCAATCAGGTGACGCTCCGACCTCCGGATTTGAAGTCGGTCGAACAGGAAATAGATTTTCCGCTTCATGTTTGTCTCTTGATGTTGCTTCCGTACATTTATGACACGGGAACTTGCAATTCCTTACACCATCTTCTATATCTTCTATCGCATTTTCATCTACTTTTATTTCTATGTCCTCGCAACCAGATTCTTTCCTATTCAGAGAACAAAAAATTGCATACTACACGGCTGGAACAGGGGAGCCACTCATCCTTTTGCACGGATGGGGAAGCCGTTCAGAATGGATGTTTTCGCTTGCGGACACCCTTTCTGAAGTACGTACCCTAATTTTTCTCGATTTCCCGGGGTTCGGAGCCTCCGAGCCGCTGAAAGAATCCTGGATGCTCGATGACTACCGGTCGTTGGTTCTCCATTTTCTCACCGAAGTTCTGCAGATCCCCAGAGCCGATTTTCTGGTTCACTCCTTCGGATGCCGGGTTCTTCTTCCCATGCTCGCTGATAAAAAGGATCAGAATTACATCGGAAAAGTAATTATCACCGGCGGGGCGGGCCTGAAGCCAAAGCGATCCGTACAGTACTACGCAAAGTCCTGGTTTGTAAAACTCCTGAAGGCGCCCTATGCACTTCTTCCTGCGCCGGCACGGGAACGCGGACTCGCACGGCTGAGAAGCAGCAATCTCTGGAAACGTTTGGGATCATCCGACTACCGGCAACTCTCCGGCCCCATGCGAGAGACCTTTGTACAAACCGTAACGCATCACCTGGACAAACTGCTACCAGACATCCGCCATGATATTCTATTACTTTGGGGGGAGCGGGATGATGCAACGCCTCTTTGGATGGGCGAAGCCATGGAGGAGAAGATCCGCGGCGCGGCTCTGGTAACGATAAAAAACGCCGGGCACTACGCCTTTTTGGATCAGCCACAACAATTCCAGGCGATCGTCCGGGCGTACCTACTGGGATGAAATGAAACTACAGGCATGAAAT
>PZPG01000019.1:0-13728 GCA_003045995.1 Bacteroidota bacterium | reverse complement strand
CCGGGATTATTCGAAATCCAGGCTTACAACTTCAACTGCAGAAAGTCCCTTAGGAGTTTCTTCTACACTGAATTCTACCTCTTCATTGTCCTCGAGGCCTTCCTGAAAACCAAGGTTTTCAACATTGTTTCTGTGTACGAAAATGTCCTTGCCACCATCGTCCGGCTGGATAAATCCAAACCCTTTGACAGCGTCAAACCATTTTACTTTTCCTTTTTGTCGCATATAGCTTACCTATTGATTAGCACCTTAAAATATTGTCCTTCTCTTGAAAGATTGGCAGTTACCGTGTCGTTCAAAAAAATACTGAAATACTGTAGGTGGGTTTAACATTAACATTCAAAGATAAAGACATTCGCAATCATTCCCTAATCTTTTCTGCTTTGCCACTCGTCCACTTTTTTCCGATATCGCTCATACAATTTCCGGTGATTGTCCATCATATCGCTTTTCGCTCCGCGGATATAGGTTTGATGCACCCTTGTGGCATACTCCACAGGAGATCCGTCCGTAATCATGAGTGTGGCCTCCATTCCCTCTTTCAGCATCCCTACACGATCGTCCAGACCCAGGATCTGAGCCGGGTAGATCGTAAGTGATTTCAGTGCCTCATCTGCCGGAAGACCAAAAGCGATGGATGCACCCGCCTCATACGGTAGCCGATTGGAGTTTTCCGGACTGGCATCACCCGCGATGGCAAACATCACCCCTCCATTATAGAGTTTCGCAGGCAAACTATATCGTGCATCATACGCTTCCCAGTTTCGGGAGGGAGACGTTAAAACCTGCGTGATAATCACCGGCACCTCCATCTCCTTCAAAAAACCGGTGATCATGTGTGCATCCCGACCCCCCATAATCACAATCGGAAACCCTTCATTAGATGCCCATGTCACGGCATCCTGAATCTGACGAACCTCCTGAGCATCCACAATCAATGGTAACTCACCATCACCCTCAAACAGAGGTAGCATCGCCTCCCACCGGCTGTCGAGGTCGATCCGATCTGCCTGACCAGCTTCAAATGCTTTTTTGGCTGTATGATAAGCTCTCGCATCCTCAAACACGTTTTGTAGTTCTCGCACATCCTCCGAATAGTTCCGGCGCGGCGAGGGCCAGTTCACCAGAAGTCCCAGGCCCGATTGCAACGTCATCTGCTCCCAGGTCCATCCGTCCATACGAACTGCTCCTGGCTGACCTGCGATGATTCCACCATCCGGGGTAACTACGGATGTCAAAACCCCAGCCGAACGCGCCACTGGAATGTGCCGGCTATCCGGATTCACCACACGCTCCGGTTTTACATTCGGGTTGACATCCCCCTGCTCATCAATATCATGCGACATAGGAACCGCTCCGATCTCAAAAATTCCCATCCGGCTAAAGGCATCGATCAACCCCGGATAGATCTGCTGTCCGTTCAAATCCTCTACCAAAGTATCTTCCGGAATCTCTACATCCTCACCCATTGCGGTGATGATACCATTCTCGATGAGAATCGTCCCATTCTGAATTGGTTCACCTCCTCGTTCCGGATCCATTGTATAGATGGTGGCTCCGGTTAAGGCAATCCGCTCCGGCTGTCCCGCATCTTGCTCAGACAGATGGGCCTTAATTTCGGTATCCATTGCAGACACCTGTAAAAATCCACCCGACAGGAGGGTCATAAGTGTCGTGGATGCCATCAAGATCATTATCATCAAAAATCTGGTCGATGCATATCCTTGTTTTTCAATATTCATAGCAGTTCGATTGTTAAGACTTCCATTATTGTGGCTTAGCATATTTGTAGAATGACTCATCATTTATCCCCCAAAAAGTGTTGAATGAGCAGATCACGCTCCTTATCAACGGCATCTCTGCGGAGAGCATCCTCCTCCAAATCAAAATAGCGCCGCCCCTCGATCCATGTCTGTTCCGCTTTGGTGGCGGTCGACAACGGATCCCCGCTCCAGATCACAAAATCCCCATCTTTCCCCTTCTCCAACGAACCCACACGGTGATCCACACCCAGCAGTTTTGCGGTTGTGCTCGTAATCAGAGAAAGCGCCTCAACCGGAGTCATTCCCGCGCGAACCATCTTGGCCGCCTCCCAATTCATCCTGGATGCAATTTGGCTGTTATCGGAATGAAGCGAAGTCAATACCCCTGCTTCATGCAGCAAACGTGCATTATACACCGTTGCATCAAACGCCTCAATTTTGAACGAAGACCAATCGGTCCAAACCACAGCTCCTGCACCATGCTCTGCCAGTTCCGGTGCAACCTTAAACGCCTCAACACCATGGTGAAACGCTTTTACACGGAATCCGTTTGCCTCGGCAAGACGCATCAACATCAAAATTTCATCCTGCCGGTAACTGTGAGACTGCACCAGCAAATCCCCATTCAGGATATCCTCCAGTGCCTCGAGCCGAAGATCTTTCCGCGGTGGCAACCCCTCTCCGGTACGCTCCCACTCATTCCAGCGTGCCCGGTAATCCCGCGCCATCTGAAACCGGTCTGCCATGATCTGCTCGACCCCCATTCGAGTATCGGGATACCGGTCTGTACCCACTCGCTTCGGATTCTCCCCCAATGCAAATTTCACCGTGCCAGGCGCATCCTCAATCACCAATTCGTCCGACAACGCACCCCATTTCATCTTAATATGCACATTTTGCCCGCCAATCGGATTCGCAGAACCATGCATCACATGCGCGGTAGTCAGTCCGCCTGCAAGCTGCCGGTACATCCATATATTGTTGATGTTCAGCACATCCGCCATTCGAACTTCGGGCACAATTGCATTACCAAACTCATTCACAGCATCCACACCGGAGTGCAGGTGAGCATCAATCAAGCCAGGCGTAACATGCTTTCCTTCGGCATCGATTACAACGGCACCACGCGGCTCCCGTAAATCCTGTCCCACCGCTTCCACTTTTCCATCCTTGATATACAGATCTGCATTTTCCAACACTCCCTGCGGCCCCATAGTCCAGATTGTCGCATTGCGAATCAGCAGATGTTTCGGTTGTTCCGGCTGCTCTTCGCGTCCGTACTCCATGGCCGGTCGAATATTCGCCAGCGTTACAGGCTCTTTCGTTTTGTTTCGGGTTGATGGGTCCGCATCTTCGGCTGTGTCTGCATCTTCGGCCTCTTCAGAATCATTTGCATCCTCGGCATCATCAGCGTCTCCAGCTTCAACACGCTCTGCAGACCACTCTACCCGATCCTGCGCCGGATATTCGCCCCATCCACGTAACGTCTCACCGGTCAGCGACGCAGTCCAGCGGACCATTCCGTCAAAGCCCAAGCTATCACCCTGGAATGTTGCATGAAATCGTCTGGAAACTTCGTCAAACGCCACCGTCTTCAAGTCTGCCTCTTTACCACCTGCAGACACGGTTCCTTTGTACTTACCGGGGCTGGCAGAAGACAAACTCATTGTCATCTCTCCAACGGCCATCTCTCCAGCGGCCATCTCTCCCGTGGGTGATCCGGTGACCGACCAGCTTCCCGAGAGATCGAGTTCGGGAATCGATTCAAGGTGATATCGTTCACCTTCTACCCATACATCCAGAAGTTTCGTCTCCTTCTCAAACAGATCACCGGTGGCAATAATGAAGTTCGCTGTTTTTCCCTCGTCCAGGGTTCCATGTGTCTCCGAAATCCCGAGCAGTTCCGCCGGCCGCACCGTCATCGCCGCAAGCGCCCCCTCCCGCGAAACCCCCTTCTCTACCGCTCGCCTCGCCGAAGGCCAGAACTGCTCCGGTTTCTCCAGCCCAAACGACGAAAACGAAAACGCAACCCCCGCATCCTCCAATACCCCCGCATTCCCCGGCGCCAAATACGCATGCCGAAGATCCGCCAACGACGCATTCAGCGCGTCCTCCGGCGTGTCCACATCCGGATCCTCCGGCAACGCCACCGGCAAAATCAACTCCACCGCCGACCGGCCGTCCCCAACCCCGACCCCGGCCAACACATCCGCAATCTTATACTCATGCCCGTTCCCCAAAACCCACGGCCGGATCTCAAACTCCTCCGCCAGCCGGAAGACGCGCTGAATCTCCTCATCCGAGCGGGTCTCAAAAATCAATGGCGTTTCACCCCGCACCACACTCCCAAGCGCCTCCAGCGCCTCATTCGTTTCCGGTCTCTCCACCGAAGCAGGATCCTCCAAGTAGGCTTCCCATGCCCGCTCGTACCAGTCTGCATCGTAGAGTGTCTGCCGCAAAAATGCGATCACACCAATCGCCGATGTTGGGTACGCAAATCCAAAGTCCCAGCTTGTTGTCAGTGTGGCCGACTGCGCAACATCCGACCGGATCACCTTAGAAGATACTGGCCCGTCTTTGAGAGCCGTAACCGCTGCCTGTCCCCGAAAAATACCCATGTCCGGAGCCGTTAATACTGTTGTAAAACCCTGTTTCCTCAAACCTTCAATCCCTTCGTCCTCCGTATGATAGATCTCCGATGCAGACATCTGAGCCCGAAGATGAGGATTCCAGGAACGTGCGCCGGACTCCGTTTCCTCCTCCTGCTTGGCCATCCCAACATTCGTGAATGGATCAATCAGCCCCGGATAGATGGTTTTCCCACTCATATCCATCACCCTGGCATCCGCAGGCACAGCTACATTGGCGCCAGCTGCCTCTACCTTTCCATTTCGTATCACAAGAGTTCCGTTTTCAACCACTTCATCCGGGCTTAGATAGATCGTTGCGTTCGTGAAAGCCACCACCGAGGGGGTGTTTACCTTCATCCCGTTTACCGGTTCGGTTTGAGCTACAGCTTCGTATGAGCTGGAAAGGGTAACCATCAACCCGAGCGCAAAAAAGAGTGCCGACGGAATTCCAAGAGAACGGTTACGACTCGAAAACTGGCTATGACTCGGAAACTGGTACGAGAACTGGCTTGGTAACTGGCACGAGAACAGACATGGGATCAATCGTTGAAACAAGCTTGAAAACAAAAGAGAAATTTTCATGAACCATCAAATTTTGGGTGAAAAAAAACCAGGATGAAATGCCAAAATAATGAAGCAAAAACGAAATGAGAGTCGATTCCATTCCCAAAGTGCCCCTGCGCAACCAGGTGCCCTCGCACAACCAGGTGCCCCTGCACAGCGAGGCGCACTCAAACAACCAGGCGCACTCAAACAACAAGGCACCCCTGCGCAACCAGGTACCCGCGCACTACTTTCTTTGCAACATCGCGCGGAAGATAATCAAACCAAAGTATGAAAAACGAATCGCAGTGCTAATTCGGCTCTACTACTCTCTTGTACGCAGCCTTTACTTTTCGGCCTACCGATGCCTCGCACACATTAAATACGTGATCCCCAATCTTTTCCAGCCGGTTTATCAAATCCAGGTACACAAATCCTTCCTTGCTCGAATAAAATCCACTCTCGAGCCGCTCGTAATGCTTATCGATCGAAACATCGCGATACCCATTGATTGAATCCTCCAGTTCTATCGCATGTACCAGATCCGCCTCTGCTGCAATTCCGTCACGCGACAACATCACCCTCATATTCTTAATTGCCCGAAGCACAAAATCCATCATATCATACACATCCTGGCGGGACTGATCGGGGAGCACTATTTCCTCCTGGCGCATCATGTAAAACGTACGTGACATCTGAAAGTAAATATCTGCAATACGCTCGAGGTCATTAATCATACTGTGCATCGAACGCACCCGGCGCGACCCAAACTCCGTGAGTTTCAGACTCCCCGATACATGCGTAAGGTACTCTGCGATCTCAAGCTCAATCCGATCCGTAATCTGCTCCCGTTTCTCAATTTTGTCGAGGAACTTCTGCTCCTTTTTGCGTTTTTTCCGGAAAAGACCCTCAAAACTAAAATGCATCTTCTCGATGAGCATGCCAAACAGCTCAATCTCCTTCGCGGCCTGAGAAAGGGACAACTCCTCGGAAGAGATCACCCCGGAGGCGATGTACTGAAGGCGAAACTGACTTTCGGAATCGGCTTTCTCTTTCTGAAGTCGCTCAATCATACGCACGATCGCGGGTACAAACGCAAACAACACGATCACATTGATCACATTAAATGTGGTGTGAAACAGCGACAACGCCAGGGTCGCATTATCCCGGTTGTTGTCCAGATCGGTTAAAACAGAGCCCGAACCCGGAATAAAATTCTGAATTATCGCATCGATCCCGTGCAGAAAAGGAGTCATCACAAGCAACATCCACGCGACCCCAATCACGTTAAACATAAAATGAAACCGGGCAGCTCGCTTCGCATGGACATTCCCGATCAATGCAGCGATGTTTGCCGTCACAGTCGTTCCGATGTTTTCCCCAAGAATCATCGCTGCCGCAATTGGAAACGAGATCCATCCTTCAAATAACATCACCAATGTGATTGCCGTGGATGCAGAGGAGGACTGTGTTACAAGGGTGAGTAGCGTCCCGGCCAGTACAAATAGCAAAATCGACAAAAAGCCAAACTCCGTAAACTGATCCAGAAACTGAAACATCTCCGGATTTTCCCGGATGTCCGGCACCGAGTCCTTGATGAACTGAAGCCCGATAAATAGAATCCCGAAGCCAAGCATCGCCTCTGCCAGACTGCGCAACTTCTCCCTCTTCACAAACAGAAACGGGAAAAAGATCCCAATGAGTGCGATCGCTACCGGGGTGATTTTCATCTTGAACCCGAAAATCGAAACCATCCACGCCGTTACCGTGGTTCCGATATTTGCTCCCATCACCACGCCAGTGGATTCCAGAAACGTAATCAACCCAGCATTCACAAAACTTACCAGCATTACGGTCGTGGCCGAAGACGATTGCGTAATGGTGGTGATCCCGAAACCCGTGAGAATTCCCCGCAAGCGTGTTGTCGTCATGCCCTTCAGAATGGACCGCAACCGCGCACCAGCAACTTTTTGAAGCCCGTCACTAAAAATTTTCATCCCGTAGATAAAGATCCCGAGCGAACCAACAAGCTGAAGCAGATCAAAAAAATTGTACGTCATAAGTGGCCGATGAAATGTCTGGTGTGATACCGGGCTACATAGCAGAAGTTTGGTCGCCTTAAGGGTTGCCGCAAAAGATATCGCAAAAGATAAATGCAACAGAATTCACATCACAATGCAACAACGGCTACAATGCACCTTTGATTCAATAGAAAGATAGAGAGCCCTCGAAGCAGTTATGTTAAGGAATTGTTAAGAACAGGTGCTTTCATCAATCTACGTTCCCGCGAAGCGAAGTTGCAAATTTTTTTGTTTATTTGCTTTAAAAACGATGGGCGTCAAAAACATTCATATTGGTTGCACCCAGTGGGGCTTCAAGGAGTGGATCGGAAAATTTTACCGGGAAGGAACCCCTGCCAAACGTTTTCTGGCCGAGTACGCCACTGTCTTCAATACTGTGGAAGGTAACACCACATTCTACCGCGTACCCTCCGCCGATACGGTACAAAACTGGGGGGCACAAGTACCGGACGAATTCAAATTTTGCTTCAAATTTCCACAATCGATTACGCATTACAAACGTCTGAAAGACACAGACTCCGATGTACTCTCCTTTATAGAGCGGTTTGATGGGATCGCACCCAAGCTGGGACCCTTTCATATTCAATTGCATGCCGGGTTCTCCTTTTCGGAATTTGCCAAACTCGAGCACCTCTGTGAAATCCTGCCTGCACACCTTCACTATGCCATCGAAGTTCGCCACCCCGATTACTACGATCAGGGTCGGAAAGAACGCATGCTCCTCGAACTCCTTCGGAACCGCGGCATCGATCGGGTCATTTTCGACACACGCCGGCTCCACGAACTTCGCTCCAACGAAACCAGCATTCGTGATGCACAAAAGCGGAAACCGGTTCTTCCTGTTCGGTTTGATGCAACCGCATCCCGGCCCTTTCTGCGCTACGTGGGGGCAAACGACATTCTCAACAACGAAACCTACCTCACCGAATGGGCGATGATGGTCTCGAAATGGATTCAGCAAGGGCATCACCCCTACCTTTTTATCCATTCACCGGACACACTGCATGCCCCCAAACTCGCCCGCTTTTTTCACTCGCTGCTCTCCAAATTTACCGATACAGGATCGATGCCGGTGTGGCCGGCCGACCGGGAGGATGAGCAACTCGGATTGTGGGACAGTTAACATCATCGCGTTAACACCATGATGTGATTCCGCATGTGCTTCCGTTATTAACATACCCTGTCGTGGAATTATTTGTATCTTTGCACCGGTTGATTGCCATGCAGTTTGATTGCCATGCAGTTTGATTGCCATGCAGTCTGAATGCCATGCTGTTTGATTGCCATGCAGTGTGCGCATGGGGCCACACCTGGTGACATCAACCCGAACCAAAAGCCAACACAAAAAAATACCGACCCATTATGTCCGAAGCCATGACGGCGACCGCTGACCAGCGCAAGAAAACGTCTGCTATTCTTAAGGAGGCCGAAATGCGGCGAACGTTTGCGATTATTTCGCATCCGGATGCGGGGAAAACGACGCTGACGGAGAAGTTGCTGCTGTATGGCGGGGCGATTCACGAGGCGGGGTCGATTCGGCAGCGGAAAGCATCGAGGCATGCGGCGTCGGATTGGATGGCGATTGAGAAGGAGCGGGGGATTTCGGTGACGTCGTCGGTGCTGCGGTTCGAGAATGGCGGGATTAAGTACAATTTGCTGGATACGCCAGGGCACAAGGATTTTTCGGAGGATACGCTGCGGACGCTGGTGGCAGCAGATAGCGGGTTGATGGTCATCGACGTGGCAAAGGGAGTGGAGGAGCAGACGGAGAAGTTGTTTGAGGTGTGCCGGTTGCGAAAGGTGCCGGTGATTACGTTTGTGAATAAGTGTGACCGGCCGGGGATGGAGCCGCTGGAGGTGTTGAGCAATATTGAGGCGAGGCTGGGGATTGAGGCGGTGCCGGCAAGTTGGCCGGTGGGGTACGGACAGAAGTTTCAGGGGATTTACGACTTGATTGGCCGAAAGATGGTGCTGTATGAAAAGTCCTCGCACGGTGCGAAGAAGGCCGAGAGCCGTGCATACGACCTGGAGGGGGGGCTGGCTGCGTGCTCTCTGTCGGACGCGGATAAGGATCAGTTTCGGGAGGAGGTGATGCTGATTGAGGATATGATGGCGGGGATGGATCGCGAACGTTTTCGGGAGGGGCTTGTGACGCCGGTATTTTTTGGGTCGGCGTTGAACAATTTTGGACTGGATATCTTTTTGACCTATTTCCGGGAGTTGGCCCCGAAGCCGCAGCCGTATGAGGATGCGGACGGTGAGATCGTGGCGCTGGATCACGGGTTTAGCGGGTTCATATTTAAGCTTCAGGCGAACATGAACCCGGGGCATCGCGATTGTGCGGCGTTTGTTCGCATTACGTCCGGGAGGTTCGAGCGGGGAGCGGAGGTGACGCACGAAGGGAGTGGGAAAAAGATCCGGCTTGCAACGCCACATACGCTGATGGGCGATGAGCGGCATATCCTGGAGGAGGCGTATCCGGGCGATATTGTATCGCTGTTTAATCCCGGGTTTTTCCGGATCGGGTCGACGCTGTACAAGGGAGAGCAGGTTCGGTTTAATGTGATTCCGCTGTTTTCGCCGGAGCACTTTATGAAGGTTTCGACCAAGGATCCGTTTAAACGGAAGCAGTTGCGCGAGGGGTTGAAGCAGTTGTCGGAGGAGGGGGTGGTGCACGTGTTTGAGGTGCCGAATGGCGTGGGGAACGAGTTACTGCTGGGAACGGTGGGGGTTCTTCAGTTTGATGTGGTGGATCATCGGATGCGAGAGGAGTACGGGGTGGAGCTGCATAAGCAGATGATGAGTGTGCATGCAGCGCGCTGGCTGCCGGGTGATCGAAAGGATATCGAGGAGGTACTTGCGAAGAGTTATTCGACCCGGATTACGAGTGATCTGGACGGTCATCCTATTGTTTTGTTTGATAGTGCGTATGCGTTGCAACAAGCGGAGGAAAAAGTTGGGAAAGAGAATCTTTTTACGTACAAAAGTGATTGAGTTTTCCTATATTTTTAGTGTATTCCAATTTGCTCTAAATAAAACCAGCTATGAGACAACTTACTATCCTGAAAGCAGACTTTGACAATCCAGACCATGCTGCGGCCGTTCTGGAACTCACCGATGATTACGCCAAAGATGATATGGGGCTTCGGAAGCCGTTGCCCCAGAAGACACGGGAAACGCTGGTCGAGGGGCTGAAATCGTTTCCGGATACGCTCACGTTTCTGGCGTTTGTGGATGAGAAGCCGGCCGGTATCGCCAACTGTTTCTATGGATTTTCTACCTTTCATGCCAACCGGGTGATCAATATTCATGATATAGCTGTGAAAAATGATTACCGAAGTATGGGGATTGGAAAGGCATTACTCGGAACCGTGGAGAAACAGGCGAGAGAGGAAGGGTGCCAAAAACTTACCCTGGAGGTGCGCGAAGATAACCGGGCTCGAAACCTGTATGAGCGGTTTGGGTTTACCTACGGAGAGCCGCGCGTGTTTTTTATGCAGAAGGCCTTGTGATTTTTTACCCTTTCGTCGGAAGATTTCTTATTTTACGAGTCTGTAATTTATTAGAAAAAGCATCCAATCAAACAGAATTAAGAAATTGTAGATTATGGCAAAGCAAGTTGACGTTTGTGTAATTGGAACCGGACCGGGCGGGTATGTCGCCGCAATCAGAGCTTCACAGCTTGGCTTTAAAACGGCCGTGGTGGAGAAGCGTTTTCTGGGCGGGGTTTGCCTGAATATCGGTTGTATCCCAACCAAAGCCCTGCTTCGCTCCGCGGAAGTGTTCGAAACGATCTCTCACGCGTCGGACTATGGCGTGGAAGTGACCGGGTTTTCTGCGAATTTTGAGGGGATGGTGCAGCGAAGCCGGAAGGTGGCAGACAAGATGAGTAAGGGGGTTCAGTTTTTGATGAAGGCCAACAAAATTGATGTGATTCATGGCGCGGGTGCATTTACATCACCCCGAGAACTTGCCGTAACGGATGACACAGGGAAGGTGGTAGAAACGGTGCAGGCGAAGCATTTTATTATTGCAACCGGTGCGCGTCCGCGGGAGTTGCCGCACCTGAAGATGGACGGGAAGATGATTATCGATTCGGAGCGCGCGATGCAGCTGGAAACGCAGCCGAAGAAGATGGTGATTATTGGTGCAGGGGCGATCGGGGTTGAGTTTGCGTATTTCTACAATTCGATCGGGACGGAGGTGACGCTGGTGGAGCTGCAGAAGACGCTGGTGCCGGTGGAGGATCAGGATGTGGGGCGGGAACTTGGCAAGATTTATAAGAAGAAGGGGATGAATGTGATGACCGAGAGTTCGGTGGAGAGCGTGAAGAAGAAGGGGAAAGGGGTGACCGTGTCCATTAAAACGAAGAAGGAAACGGTGACGGTGGATGCCGATGTGGTGCTTTCTGCGGTTGGCGTGGTTGGAAATGTGGAGAATATTGGGCTCGACAAGGCGGGTGTGAAGCATGAGCGGGGGGATATTCTGGTGGATCGAAATACGTATAAGACGAGCGCGGAAGGGATCTATGCGATTGGGGATGTGATTGGTGCGCCGTGGCTTGCTCACAAAGCGTCGCATGAGGCGATTGTGCTGGTGGAGCAACTGGCCGGGCAGAGTCCTCAGCCGGTGAATTACGAAAACATTCCGGGGTGTACCTATTGCGAACCTCAAGTGGCGTCCGTGGGATTGACGGAGGCGGCGGCCAAGGAGAAAGGGTATGATGTGAAGGTTGGAAAGTTTCCGTTTTCTGCGAGCGGGAAGGCAACCGGAATGGGGCACGAAGAGGGTTTTGTGAAGGTGGTGTTTGATGCGAAGTATGGTGAGTGGCTTGGATGCCATATGATTGGCTCGCATGTAACGGAGATGATTGCGGAAGCGGTTGTGGCTCGGGAGCTTGAGACAACCGGGCATGAGATTATTAGTGCGGTGCATCCGCATCCAACCATGAGCGAGGCGGTGATGGAGGCAGTTGCCGAGGCGTATGGAGAGGGAGTTCATCTGGGGTCGAAACCGAAAAAGTAGAGAGGTGGTGTAAAAAACCGCTTCCAATTCTGGTCCCCATTGTTTATTTTATAGTAACAATACGATGGGATTTGGGACCCTTTGACAATTTGGTATTTTGATAATGTGACGGGATCGGCCTGCCGGACGTACCGGGTTCGCAGTTGTTGGTGCAGTTGTTCATACAGTTGTTGGATAACTGGTAGAAAACTGGCGGAAGTTTGGTGATAGCCTGGTGGAAGTCGTTTGATGGATATTCCCTGGTTGTAGGGAATCAGCCTGGCGAAAGACGGAAATCAATGGCACACGGGGCGCCGGCCGATAGATTCAATCTCATCTCAAGGAAACATTTATTCCAAAAAGTGAGGTGATGTATGAAAGGAAATAGAGAGATACGACGAAGTCCAAAGGCAGATCTGCGGAATTATTATACAGTGTTTTGGAATTTTCGGAACATACTCGTAATCCCACTGGTACACGTTGTTGCTGCATTTTCCGTTGTAATTGCCGCCGCTGTCCGCTTGGTGAAAGTGACATCCGACCCGCCAATATTCACCACACCCGTCTCGCCAACTGCCGCATCATCACAGGTAACCGTAATGCCGTTGTCTGCCAGCAGAAACTTGGGCGCAGGAGGAGGGGGAGCGGAAAACGTGAACGCTTGTGGATAATCAGGTGCTGGGGTGAGATCGTCCACCCCCTTTACTATGAATGTAGTCGCAGACCCTGTGAACCGAATCACCCCACTTGTAAACGTTGTGTTTACTAAATAGGCGGGACCCTCTGTATCATTCGTAAACCCCTCTTCGGCTATGCTTGGTAATCCCGTAAAGTCATACCTGTCATACCCCTGAACATTACCTGCAATAGTTTGATTTCGAAAATAAACGGCATAAATAGTGAGAGACTCGATCGGCTCATCGAATGTAATCGTGAATTGTGCAGACGTGGTCTCATAATCGACAAATTGCCTTTGTGTACTCCCTAAACTGGGGATCACATTGCTATAGTTTGCAGTTGCAATTTTGGCAGAGTCAAGCGGTGTAATCGTAAAACCCACACCATTCAGCGAACCGGTTATGGTTTCGTTGTGGCTCGCCGGGTCGAACGTAGCGAAACCCTCCTCTTGTTCTTCTACAAACACCGTTTCTTGAGCAAACACCGACGATACTGCCGTACTCACCGATAATAGGAGTGCCAGTACAAACACAACGGCCGCCGCCGCCCCATTTCTGTGTCCTCGCCCTCGCCCTTGCCCATGCACGTGCTCTTGTCCTTGCTCTTGTCCCTGCTCTTGTCCTTGTCCTAGCCCGAACACCTTGGGCAACAGAGAAGGACTCTTCGCTGTGTTGTTTTTATATGCATTCATGGTCATATGATTTTTGATTTGTGATTTGTGATTCGTTTGTATCCCGTATCCTTCGACACGTTGTTACTCTGCGACACGTCTGTGTGTTGCTACTTGTATATTGTTTCGCGTTCGGTTTGATGCAATTCATTGAAAGACCCATCCCACCATCCTGCCTTACAAGTCACAGATGCTAATCTATCAAACCGACACCTGCGAATTGTCCTACTTTCGTCCTAAGTTGTATGATTAATGGCACTTTTGGTTGCTATTTTGGGTTTAAATCCCACACAGCCTGGCTAAAACAAAATTCATACAGCCGAGACACAGATCATATTGCGCACAGACCACATTGCACA
>PZPG01000071.1 GCA_003045995.1 Bacteroidota bacterium | reverse complement strand
GAACGGCTGGAATATAAAAAGGGCTGGAATCCTCAAGATGTGATGCATACGATCTGTGCATTCGCAAATGATATAAATAATTGGGGCGGTGGGTATGTAATCATTGGGGTTGAAGAGCACAAGGGGCAGCCAGTACTGCCGATTGCCGGTCTGGATCCTAGTTCGATCGATAGGATTCAGGGCGAATTGATTGATGTGTGTAAACAGATACAGCCCGATTATCATCCTATAACACAGCCTTATGTAATTGATGGCAAACATATTCTCGTACTCTATGTGCCTGCCGGGGATGTACGGCCTTATTCGGCTCCAAAGGGGTTGGGGGAGAAGGGGATGCAAAATCGGTTTCAATACCTCCGGAAAGGTTCTCGAACTGTGAGGGCTTCCGGGGATGATATTCGAAGACTTATTTCACTAGCGGCAAGAGTTCCATTTGATGATCGAATTCAACGAGATGCTTCATTGCAGGATCTGAATTTGGGATTAATCCGTGATTTTCTTCAAGAGATAGGAAGTAATCTTGCGGAAGAATGTTTATCGATGCCATTTGCAGATTTATGCCGGCTCATGCACATTGTGAAGGGTCCTGATGAAGCACTCATACCTGTAAATGCGGGTTTGTTGCTGTTTCATCCCAACCCCCACAAGTTTTTTGACAGGGCTTGGATCGAAGTGGTTCTTCACAAGAATGAGAACGGGACGGAGTTCAAAGAGCAGATATTCAAGGGTCCGCTTCAAACTCAGATTCGGGATACGCTTCGCTATATCGATCATATGATCATTACCGAGCGCATCGAAAAGGTGGATGAACATTTTGGATCGGATCGGTACTACAATTTTCCTAAGAAAGCTGTGGCAGAGGCTCTTTCGAATGCCGTGTATCATAAGAGTTATGAAATGAGGAGTCCTATCGAGGTGCAAATCTGGCCGGATAAGATCCAGTTTCTGAGTTTTCCAGGGCCGGTTCCCCCCATTACCGCGGACATTCTGTCGAATAAAAAGCGTGTGGTGGCCAGAGATTATAGAAACCGCCGATTGGGTGATTTTTTGAAGGAGCTTCATCTTACGGAGGGAAGGGGGACTGGCATACCGAAAATGGTTCATGCCATGCGGCAGAATGGTTCGCCGGATCCTGTGATGGAGACCGATGATCAGAATACTTATTTTTTGACGGTTCTTCCGGTTCATCCGGGGTTTTTGGAGGAACGTTCGGACAAAGGATGGGGTGCGGGTGATCATGATCGTGTGTATGAACCGGTATCGGATGGGATAACTGTTCTACATAAAGGATCTAGCTTAAAGCGAGAGTCCAATTTGAATGGCAAATCCTGGTTTGATGACGGTATGGATCCGCTTGAAAATACTCTGTACGGTACGGATATATCTGTAAACACGACACGAGAGTTGCTGCAATTTGCCGTCGAACCAAGGTCTCGGGATGAGCTTTTGCAGAAGATCGGTATGGAGAATCACATTGATCATTATAAACGATATATTGTACCATTGCTCGAGTATCGATGGCTTGCGATGACAAACCCGGCGATGCCCAATAGTCGTGATCAGAAGTTTGTGACCACGTTCTCGGGCAAAATGATGTTTTAAGTTGTATCAAGTTCATCCGCAGGAGCACCTTAACCATAACGAATTCTACATGACACGAACCTTACTGCTTGCATGCCTGATAGTTTGCGCGACCGGCATTGCATCCGCATCAACCCGAATAAAACCCCAAGCAGTACCCCAGACCCAGGTAGTAACCCAGACCCAGGAAGTAACCCAGCTCCATGCAATAAACCAGCCTAAAAACCTGGCGCAAGTGCAACGCATGGCGCAAGTCCTCGACCTGGCGCAAGCACCCAACCTGGCACAAGCACCCACTCTGGAGTTTTCGCATCAGGCCGGTTTTTACACGTCGCCCATTTCGCTGACGATTTCGACGGATCAGCCGGGCGCCACGATTCGTTACACGACGGACGGATCGGTGCCGAGCCTCTCATCGCCTGTGGTAACCGGGCCGATTTTGCTGGAGAGTCGCGAGGGGGATCCGAATGTGGTGTCGATGATTCCGACGAATGATATCGCGCCTGGGCATCCGTACCGCGAGGAGTGGCAGGAGCCGGACGGCGAGGTGTTTAAGATTCATGTGATTCGCGCGCGGGGGTATGCAGCCGACGGGACGCCGGGAGATGTGATGACGGCTTCATTTTTGGTGGATCCAGAGGGGTTAGATCGGTACTCGTTGCCGGTGTTTTCACTAGCGGCGGATGTGGACGATCTGTTTGGCGATGAGCAGGGGATCTATGTACCGGGGGTGACGGGGGAGAATTACAACCAGCGGGGGGATGAGTGGGAACGGGAGATTCATCTGGAGTTTTTTGAGGCGGACGGGCAGCGGGTGCTGGCGCAGGGAGCGGGCGTGCGGATTCATGGCGGAACGTCACGTAACCGGCCGCGGAAGACGCTTCGGTTTTATGCGCGGTCGGAGTATGGGGAGAGCTGGTTTAATGCGCAGTTGTTCCCAGATAAGGATACGCAGCGGTTTAAGCGGTTTTTGCTACGGAATTCGGGGAATGATTGGAGTGAGTCCCTGTTTCGGGATGCGCTGATTCAGCGGTTGATCCAGTCTGCCACTCGCACCGATCTGCAGTACTCCCGGCCGGTCATTTTGTTTATCAATGGCGAGTACTGGGGGATCCACATGATTCGGGATCGGTTTGATGACCGGTATCTTCAGGAGCAGTATGATGTGGATCGGGATCGGATCTCTCTTCTGGAGGGAAATGGGGTGCTGGATGATGGGAATGAGGAGGGTGTGACGCGTTATCAGCAAATGATTGGGTTTATTTTGGGATCGGATATGGGAGATCCGGGGGCGTTTGCGCAGGCCGAGGCGCTGATGGATATGGAGAGTTTTATCGATTTTCAGATTGCGCATATCTATTCGCGAAACACGGACTGGCCGGGGAATAACATCAACTATTGGGTGTATCTGGATGGGCAACCGGGGGAAGGTGTGCCGTACGGGCAGGACGGGCGCTGGCGCTGGATGATTTATGACACCGATTTTGGGTTGGGTTTGAATTTCGACTATGTGAATAATTCCGGGACCTATGGCGGGAACAATGCCTATCACAACACGCTGGCATTTGCGCTGGCGGAAAACGGGCCGGGCTGGCCGAACCCGCCGTGGAGTACAGCGCTGTTCCGGGCGTTGCTGGAGAGTCCGGATTTTGAACACCGGTTTGTGACGCGGTTTGCCGACCTGTTGAATACGAATTACCGGCAGGAGCGGGCGCAGGCGATGGTGCAGGAGTTTCGTTCGATGCTGTTGCCGGAGATCGATGAGCATATTGCACGGTGGAGGGAGCCTTCGCGCGTCTACTGGGAGAGTGACATTAGCACGATTGAGAGTTTTGTGCTGGCGCGGGAGTCGGGGATCCGGAATCATATCGATAGTTATTTCGGGCTAGGGGGTGCGGTGGAGATTTCGGTGGATGTGAATGATCCGCAGCTTGGGTATGTGAAGGTGAATACGGTGGAGATTCGCGGAGAGGTGGCGGACGTGGGTTCCGGAGCAGGCGTGGGTGCGGGTACGAGTGCGACGGACCCATATCCCTGGTCGGGCACCTATTTCTCCGGAATGCCGGTGATGCTGGTGGCCAACGCGACTGGGGAGGAGCCGTTTACCGGCTGGCTGGAAAATGGCGTGGCGCTACCCGTGGAGTCAGACACCTTGTGGATAAATCCGGTGGCCGGGCTCCAGATTACAGCGCTGTTTGGAGATGAGGATGGTGGTGGAGGCGGGGGCGGAGACCATCAAACCGAATACTCCGGATTGTTTCCTGAGGGATGGAACATGGTGAGCTTGCCGGTTTTGCCCGAGAACACGAACTATCTGCAGCTTTTCCCGCAAGCATCGCCCGGAACACTCTACGGATTCGATGGGATGTATGAACTGCGGCAAAATCTCGTCGCGAGTGAGGGCTACTGGCTCTACTTTGAAAATGCGGCAAATGTGACCCTCAGCGGGGCGGTATTGGAAGACGGGTTGATTGGATTGCAGCCGGGCTGGAATCTGATTGGTGGACTAAGCGAAGATGCCGTACTGAACGATCCCGGCGGAATTGTGATGCCCGGAACGCTTTATGGGTATGACGGGTCGTATCAGCTTTCTGATGTTCTGGAAGCGGGACGCGCGTATTGGCTTTCCGCTTCGGCGGCCGGGACGGTGACGGTAGTACCTGCGCAGTAACGGTGCTGCCTGCGAAGTGACGGTGCTGCCTGTGCAATAACGGTGCTGCCTAGGCCGTGACCGTGAGAGAAAAATTGTAAACTATTTTTGTAAGGTTTTGACGGTTTTTGAATCATAGGAGTATACAGAGGGTATACGAATCAAGGGTATACACATCAACAAGAACAAGAGAGAACTGCCAGGCAGGGTAAAAGTTGCACTGAGTGTGATGCATTTCATAGATTGGTGCCCAGCTGGCGGTACGTTAAACGGAGGTTGCCATGGAAGATAGGGGGTCGATTGAGAAACAGATTGACGATAATGCTCGGGAAATTCAGCAGTTTTTTGGGAACAAACTGGTGATGATTCCGCTGTTTATGATCTTCACTGCCGAATCACAGGACAGTGTAGACCAGCTAACGAACCAACTGGAAAGCAAAGGGGTTGTGGGCATCATGACCGCACGGGTGAGAGGGAAAGATCACTTCGCCGTCTTTACGGAGTTTCAGATTTTATCGAACGCCGAAACGATGAGTCATAAATGCTACGAAATGGTTCGGGTTGCGGAACAGACCGGGACTATTCTTACCAGTAGTTTTATCGCTTACAATAAGAAAGAGATGGGCGAAGGGTGAGTGCATGACGGTTCGGTGCGCTTTTTGTATCTTTGGGCCCCGTGCCGGATGCAGGCCGGGCGATGCAACCGAAACGAAACAAAACTCATGGGCTCGATCCGAATCAGATTGGCAGAACCGGAGGACAACGATCAGATTCAGGCGCTAGGCAGGCGCTGCTATCAGGAGGGTGTCATTCATGTGGCCGTGCAGCGGTCGCCGAAGTTTAACACGATGCACCGGCTGCTGGATCCCGATGCCTGGCATATGGTGGCCGAGGATGACGGGGTGATTGTCGGGCTCATCGGGCTGGTTCATTTTCAGTCGGTGTTGGCAGGAGAGAATCGGCGACTCGGGTATATGATGGATCTTCGTTTGGATGAGGCGTACCGAAAAGGAACCGCTGCATTTAAACTCCTGAAAACGGCGATTGATCGCTCGCTTGGGATGGGCACCGACCTGGTGATTGGGAACTTCCTGAAATCGAACCAGAACTCACTGATTATCACGCAGGGGCGGGCGGGCATCCCGAAGGCACTGTATTTGGGGGATAACCGGGTGTACAACATGATTCCGGTGCGGCGTATGCGACCGGATGCTGCTTACGAAATCGGGACGGCAACGCCGGATGATCTGCCGGAGATGCTGGATCTGTACCGCGCGTATGCAGACCAGTTTCGAATGGCGCCGCAAATAACAGAGGAGTTGTTTCAGAAGTATCTGTCGCTGGAGGGGCTGGAGATGGAGTCCTTCTATCTGGCCCGGGACCGGCGTTCCGATGGCGGAAAGGGTCGGTTACGTGCCGTGGTTGCGGCCTGGGACGAACATACCTACAAACACTATCAGGTCCTGAAACTTAGCCGGAATATCCGGATGGTGAATGGTGCGCTAGCAGTGTTGTCGCCTTTCTTGAAGATCCCGAAACCGATCCGTCTTCAACAGCCCCTGCCACAGCTCTCGCTGGTGCTGTATGCTCACGATCAGGTGCCGGGAGCTCTGGTGTCGTTGCTGCGTCAGATCAACAATGATTACCGCGGGTCGAAGTACTCATTGCTATCCCTCTACGCGCAGGAAAAAGACCCCCTGTTTGAAGAGATGAACGGATTTGCAGCGGTGTCGGTTACGAGCGAGATGTATCTGTTTGCCGAAGATCCATCTATCTATGACCACATTGTGCCGGATGAACGCCCGGCATGGCTGGATTTGGCACTGACGCTCTGAGGGGGTGCGAATATCAGGTATAAGCATCACATCACATATGAAATCACAGCACATTTTTATGTGGTGCACTCGTTCTATTCACACACTCTTTCCAATCACACACTCTTTCCAATCACACGTATTAAAAAGCGAGATTCAACATGATCAAACTGGGTATTGATAGTTTTGCAGCTGTAAAGCTGGAGCACGACGCACATGGCATACCGAAAAAGAGTACGCCGGAGCAACGGGCGGAAGCCATCGAGCAGCTTTTGCAACGGATCGAGTATATGGAGGAGGTTGGCCTGGATGTGTTTGGCTTGGGGGAACATCATCGTCCGGAGTATCTGGATTCCTCCCCTCTTACGATTCTGGCGGCAGCGGCAGCGCGAACCTCACGAATTCAGCTTCGCAGCGCAGTGACGGTATTAAGTGCAGCAGATCCCGTTCGGGTGTATCAGCAACTGGCAGCGATCGACTTAATTTCGAAAGGAAGAATCGGACTTGTAGCGGGACGAGGCTCGTTTTCCGAAGCGTTTCCTCTGTTTGGGCTTCAGTTTGAGGATTATGATGATCTTTATGAAGAGAAACTGAAACTTCTGCTGGAGATCCGGTCGAAGGAGGTGATCACGTGGAGTGGGCGGTTTCGTCCTGCGATGAACCGGCAGCCGGTCTACCCGCGATCGTATCAGAATGAGATTCCGGTGTGGGTTGGCGTGGGAGGAACCCCTGCATCGTTTGCACGTGCCGGGCGACTGGGGCTTCCGCTCATGATCGCGATTATTGGCGGCGAATTTGAACGATTTGCCCCGTTGGTGCAACTCTACTACAACGCAGGAATCGAAGCAGGACATCCGCAGGAGAAACTGAATGTATCGATCCATGCGCTCGGGTTTGTGGCCGAGGATTCTACCTCCGCACACGATCAGTTTTTCCCGGGGTACGCAAAAACATTCTCGAAAATCGGCCAGGAGCGTGGATGGGGCGGGATGGTGACTCGTCGAAGCTATGAGATGCAGGCGGTGAACAAGCGCGGTTCGATTGTGGTTGGTGATCCGGCCGAGGTCGCCGAAAAAATCATCGCCTACAATACCCTTTTTGGCGGACTAGCCGAATTCCGATTGCATATGAATGTGGCCGAACTGTCGCACGAACAGCTCACCTCGGCGATCCGGTTGCTGGGGGAAGAGGTTGCCCCAATCGTTCGGGAATCGGTCGGGTGAGGGATGATGGTGGTAGACTGTGGTGATGAGCCGCTGCAGCGAAAGATGACCACCAAACGATCTTGGCAACCGATCCCTCCACGAATTTGTGTAGCAGACTTTATGTAGCAGACTTTATATAGCAGATCAATGAAACCGCTCGATGATCTCTTTTCGAGGGGGTTCTGTTGCCAGGCTAACTCCCACGAGCAGGATGACGTTCACCATCAACCCGTACACACCCTCGTGTAATGGCAATGGCTTTAGTTCCGGCATCATCAAGAAAAGTGTGTTTACCAGCACGCCACCAACTAGTGCAGCAATAGCGCCGGCACGGTTTGCCCTTGGCCAGTAAAACATCGCGAAAACTACCGGGAACAGCTGTGCCACCCCGCCGTACGCACCCAAAAGCAGGGCTACAATCGAGACGTCGATCACTACGGCAAACAGGTAGGCGATGAGTCCGATCAAAACGACTGCAATTCGAATGAGAAAGCGTTGCGTTCGATCGTCCAGTGGTTTGCGAACCACCTTGCCTACCCCGTCACACACAGCAATCGATGCAGCGGAGTGTAGAATCGCATCCCCCGAAGACATCGACGCGGCCAGGGCACCAGCACAAAACAGTCCAACCACCACAGCTGGAAGCTCGAGTTGCATGAGTACGTAGGGCAAAATGGTGTCGGCCTGTTCCACTCCCGGGAAGGCAACAATCGCCGAGAACCCAATGAGCAGAATCGGCACCAGAAAGATTAGAAACGTTGGGTAGAGAACCACACTAAGACGCATGGCCCGGTCGCTTTTGGCGGCAAAGCTCCGCATGAAAAAGTGCGGCCACACCGAATAGCCCACAGCCGATACGAGCACCGCAGAACTGAATGCCCCCCAGGTCCAGGGCGATCCGTCCGCTGCCAAACCGGGCGCCTGAAGCATCTGCTCCTTGCCCGCATCGATAATCGCCTCGAACATCGGCCCGATACCGCCGTACAGTGTTTCCGGCAGGTAGATTCCCAGCGCCCACGCAACGATCATCATGAACATACCCTGGAACGCATTGGACCAGCCGACTCCCATCACCCCGCTGGTAAACACATATACCAGCACTACCAGATAGGTGACGCCGGCTCCGATCCACTCCGGAATCATGCCCTCGCTAATCACATTCAGCACATAACCGGCCCCGATCATCTGCAGCGTAAGGTAGGGAATGAACACCACCACGCTCAGAGCCGCGATAAGCACCGACAAAAACCGGCTGTCGAAACGATCGGACAGAAGTTCGGCCTGTGTCACATAGCCGTGTTCCTTGCCCAGACGCCACGCCCGCGGCCCGAAAAAGTAGAGCGGAACGATGCCGATGACACCGTACGCAATGATATAAAAGGAGGCCGCCCCGCGCGAGTACGCCCAACCGGGACCGCCCAGAAACGCAAAGGAGGAGAAGATCGACGCCCCCACCACGAAATAGAGCAGCAACGTATTCATGCTCCGGTCGCCCGCCACAAACCCACCCACACTTTTCGAGGTTTTGAACGAAGGCAGCACACCGGTAAGGAGCGAAATGAGCAGATAGATCGCAACGATGCCCAGAATGATGGTGCTGGGGCTTGTGCTGGTGGTCATGCTTAGCGCAAACGTCATGGTTTTGCCTGCTTTCGTTTGTTATCGTGTTGATAGAGAAGCACCAAGGCCGCGAATCCTGCCAGAACGCAGGCGATCAGCCAGGCAAATGAGGCGGGGAATCCGAAAATGAATGGTCGGGCGCCGGCAAATAGCGTGTAGCCGGGCCACGTGAGTGCCAGTCCGATGAGAACAACGGCAAAGAGAATTCGTTTTCGCGTGGGGGTAAGGGTCATGCGCCGGGGGGTTGAGGGGGTTGAGGGGGTTCGAGTTGAGTTCGAGTTGGGTATGAGTTGGGTTTAGTTTGGGGTTGGAGTCGAGTTCGGTTGGAGTTGTATTGGGTTGTGGCTGTGCTTGGAGTTATGTTCGAGATTGGTTGGACTAGAACTCCGAGTTGGGCTGCACTTCAAAAAGAACGGCCTGTGTGATGTGCAACGTTACGGGCTGATCCCAAGCCGGAGTATCAAGGCCTGGGGTTACCAAAACAGGTGTACCCGATGGGGCGATGGCTTGGGGCATGGCTGAGGTTATGGCTGAGGTCATGGCTGAATTGGTGTCCGGTGCAATTTCCGGTGTGAGGCCATTCCAGATCTCGGCAAAGATCTCGGCAGGTACCACCGATTTGGGCTGACCTTCCATGTTTGCAAGGAGGAAAACCCATTTCCCGGTGTCCGGATCCCGCCGGATTCCGGTGTAGATGACACTTCCGTCGGTCGGCTCCAGATAGATCATCCGGTCAGTGGAGCGAAAGGAGTCCCGGAGCCAGGGGTTTTTCATTCGGTATTCGCGGGTGGCTAGATTGAAGGAGGACTTGGCCGCAATTTTCTGCCATGTTCCGGTTTGCTGCCATGTTCCGGTTTGCTGCCATGCTCCGGTTTGCTGCCTATCCTCAGTGTCCCGTTCGGCGTTGCAGGCATCGGCGGCATCACGCATCCAATCGTGTGCAAATTCCTGCAACCATCGGGTGGAGATTTGCGCGTGGAGGTTTCCCATCAACCCGCTTTCCCTTAGCATGCGTACCATTTTGTCCTGGTCGTATCCGGTGATTTCGGTGAGGCGCAACAAGTGATGGAGAAATTGGCGTAGTGTGTGCAGGTCGGTGAAGCCGTATCGTTTCACTCGTGCAAACAGGTCTTCGCGGGCAAAGTCTTCGGGTGTGACTTGCCATTCGAGGAAAAAGGATTCTTCCGCAACAACTTTGAGTGCGTAGGTGGTGTCGGTGTCGCGGAAAAATGCCCACGGGGTGTGGGTGAGAGCCTGGACGAACTCCATGGGCACGCCCGGAAGGAAG
Organism: Bacteroidota bacterium; assembly: GCA_003045995.1. Taxonomy (GTDB): domain Bacteria; phylum Bacteroidota; class Rhodothermia; order Balneolales; family Balneolaceae; genus Sam29DG08-bin30. The sequence goes on along the minus strand of PZPG01000071.1, from coordinate 350 downwards.
GCCTGCATGAGAAGTGTGGTGGCCGGGCTGTTGTAGGATGTATCTATGACGTCTTTAAGGGTGGCGCCGAGCATCGTGTTGTACCGGACGGTAAATGGATCGGCCTGGATTCCGCGTCGCATGGTGTCGTGGTTTGCATATCCACTGATCCAGCGGCCACCAAAGCGCATAACTTCGCGGATTCGCCACCATTTGGTGACCCAATAGGTGTAGAGGAACGGGGTGTTGTAGGCGAAAATCGTGGGCGCCCATTGGAACGAGTGGTCGAGCTGATCGTTCATCGCACGATAGGTGGAGGCGAGTTCCCAGTCTTCGCGGGGCCACGGACGGCCGTCTTCGTAGACCATCCA
>PZPG01000070.1 GCA_003045995.1 Bacteroidota bacterium | reverse complement strand
ATGCGTCGGTGGAGAGTGTGCTAGATTATTTGAATGACAAGGGCACTGAAAACGTATATATCATAGGTGGCGGCGAGATCTACCGGGAATGTTTAGCGTTGGCGGATACGCTCATCATCACGCAGATTCACAAAGAGTTTGAGGGAGATACGTTTTTTCCGGAGTATCGGGAGGATATCGGGTCGGTGTGGAAGGAAGTTTGGCGGGAGGATCATGAGGAGTTTTCGTTTGTGAGATACGAGCGAATCCACATCTCTCCGGAATAATTGGTACCTTTCTGTCGTTGTACATCAGAACTTTAAAAAAAACCATGAGGAGTATTTTGTCAGACGCAAAGAACGGCGACACCGTAAAAGTACATTACAAAGGAACCTTACAGGATGGCTCAGTTTTTGATTCCTCCGAGGGCCGTGACCCGCTACAGTTTACCATGGGTCAGGGACAGTTAATTCCCGGATTTGAAAAAGCAGTGGCAACCCTTAAAGTTGGCGAGAGTACCCAAGTAGACATTCCCAGTGCAGAGGCATACGGCAAAGTAAATGAAGATCTTATTGTCAACATTCCACGCAACCAGCTACCGGAATCCATTGATCCGAAGGTGGGAATGCAGCTGCAGATGAATCAGCAAAACGGACAACCCATTCCCGTTCGCGTAACGGCTGTATCAGACTCAGAGCTTACCATTGATGCGAACCATCCACTCGCGGGTAAAGATCTGACATTTCAGATAGAGCTGGTGGAAGTAGTTTCAGCATAGAAGTAGTTTCAGCATAGAAGAAAAACACCCATGAAAATTTACACCAAAAAAGGAGACCGTGGCGATACCGCCCTCTTTGGCGGGGATATCGCATCCAAAGCCGATCTACGAATCGAAGCCTACGGCACGGTTGATGAACTAAACTCCTTTCTGGGCTTTGTACTCACCCAGGAGATCAGCAAGGAAAGCCGCGAAGTACTTGTTGCCGTGCAGCATGATCTGTTCGTCATCGGTGCGGACCTGGCCACGCCCGATCCCGAAAAAGCACGGATTGCCGTTTGCAGTGAATCGTCGGTAGGAAAAATGGAAATTGCCATCGATCGGATGGAGCAAAGTTTACCACCGCTCAAACAGTTCATCCTTCCCGGTGGTGGCACCACGGGTGCATCCCTTCATCTGGCTCGTACCGTTTGCCGGCGGGCAGAACGACGCGTCGTGGCACTGGCGAAGGAATCGATCATCCATGCCATCAACATCACCTACTTAAACCGGCTTTCCGATCTGCTTTTTGTGATGGCCCGCTACGAAAACCACCAATCGAGTGAGACGGAAATCCCCTGGATCAAGCCGTCGGATGAGTAAAGAGAGAGCAGTCGTTCGCACTCCATCTATACGTAGAGTGGCCGTTCGCGTCGGTATTTATGCGCTGGTAATCGTTTGGGGAGTGGTTCTCCTTATCCAACACCTGATACTTCGGCCAGAAACGATGGATTTCGTGCAAGTGGCATTTGCCTGCTTCTTCGTTCTGGCTGGTGCAATCCAGCTTCGTGCCATTACTGGTTCCATTCGCGGAGTACAATACACATTTACCGACCAACGGCTGATCCTTGAGCAACATGGTGAAAAAGAAAGTATAGAGCTGGAGTCGATCCTCGACACACGTCTGATTCGCCCTATTCCAGAACGCTGGTTCGGTGTTGGAGATCTCATGATCATCACCGATGAACACTCCTACCTTTTGCTCGGACAGGAAAAACCCGAACAACTGCAATCGATCATCAAAAAAGCCTCCGATGTAGCACGAATCCTCGCTCAGGAACAATCAAAGGCACGTTTTTCACGGGGTGATGCGGAAGCATTTTCTCCCGGCTCTCTCGACAAACTCGATACACTCACTGGATTATGGCAACAGGGGCTCATCAGCGAGGAAGATTACGAACGAGAGCGTAGACACTTTCAGGATGGAACCAGGTAAGGTCGGTAACTCACTCAGGTAACTAAGTTTGGCAATTCAGTGAGGTAACTCACTCTGGCAACTCAATCCGGCAACCAAGTCGATAGCTGTCCCGTGTCTGCTTGAAGCTCTACCGGCCATCCCACGGGTAATGTGAAATTTCGCTCATGGTGTCCAATATCTAGCCCCATCACCACCGGAACATCAAGGGGAAGAAGATGATGCTCCAATACATCACGAAGAGAAAAAGCACTTTCAGCCTCCTTGCAATTCAGGCACGTGCCAAACACAAAACCAGATATTCCATCAAGCATACCGGCCAATTTCAGGTGGGTTAGCATGCGGTCGATCTTATAGGGCGGTTCACCAATATCTTCCGCGAACAAAATTGAACCCTTTGTTTCGGGTTGATAAGAGGTGCCAATCGACGAAATAAGAATCGACAGATTCCCGCCAATCAATGGCCCGGACGCCCCACCCCCTCGCAACACCGTGGTCATTCCATCCGATCGTAAATGTACTTTACGTCCATTTGCTGTATTCGCTGCAACCCCTGCAATACCTTCAACCCCTGCAATACCTTCAACCCCTGCAGTACCTTCAACCCCTACAGAACCTCCAACCTCTGCAGTACCTCCAAATCCTACAGAACCTCCAAGTCCTCCCCCTCCCTCAAACAGCACCATTCGAAACGTATTTTTCGTCAATTCACTCCATTCCGCATTTCCATTCGGCCCGTGAAAAGAGACCAGACCTGCATGTTTCAGCATGGCCAGATGCAACGTTGTGTTATCACTAAACCCACAAAAGATCTTCGGATTCTTCCGAATCATCTCAAAATCAAGCAGTGGAATAAGTCTCGCTGTCCCCCAGCCACCGCGTACTGCCATAATCGCCTTTACCTCAGGGTCCAAAAACATACGATGCAGATCATCGGCCCTCTCTTTATCCGTACCTGAGAAATATCCGTGCCTTAGTTCGACCGATGCTCCAAATCGAACCTTCAGTCCCATCGCCTCCAGTTCTTGCCTCATCAGAAGCAGGGTACCCTCATCTGAAACAATCCCTGCCGTCGCCACAATCGCAATAGTATCCCCCGGTTTCAGAGGAGAGGGGTAGATCAATGAATGATCCTTTTGTGCCATACCCGGAGCGAATCGCTGAACACCTGAAGCGTACAGATTAGCCCTTGAGGCCGATAATATCAACCCCGAGGACGATAGCATCATGCCCAGACCAGCCAACGTAAGAAAATCAGATCGTTTCATCCCTGTAGAGTGCATGTTCCTGAATGTAGAAAAGGACCTCAGGGTGTAGAACCTGCTCCACATCACCGATCCGACCCTGTGCCAGTTGTTTCCGAATTCGGCTTGATGAGATATCCACCGAATCGTGATCCACAAAGACCGTCTTTTCAAGCATCATTTTGCGAATGTCCGACTCGTACTGTGTTTCCTGTGAATCCAAAGAACCCGAAGTACCAGACGCACTACTCGCATCTTCCGAAAGATTCATCTCCTCCCGATCAGACTCCACCGGCCGGCCCGCTACCACAAGGGTCACCTCTTCCAAAATCTGTTTCGGTTTATACCACGTAGGAAACGACTGGAGACTATCCTCACCCATACAATAAAACAATCGAAACGCGGGATGATTTTGTCGGATCGCCTGAATGGTTCGAAGCGTATAATGAGGTCGATCCAAAGTAGCTTCCAGCTCTGAAACCCGTACCCGGTCTAGATCTGCAAATGCAAGCTTAGTCATAGCCAGCCGGTCTGCGAAGGGGGCTAGCGCGTCCGAGGAACTCGCCTTATGTGGCGGATCAGGTGTGACAAGGATCCATAACTCTTGAAAAAGCCGGCTTCGAAGAAACGATTCTGCAATCGCCCGGTGTCCCAGATGAACAGGATTGAACGTGCCGCCGAATAGTCCGATTCGATCCGATCCTGTCATCCCATCAACCCGAACTACCGGTGGCTCCGGAATCTCCGGCCCCTGCCATTTTCAGTTCATCCAGTGCATCTCTTGCCCGGTCCTGCAGATTTTCCGCCTTCGAGCGGTTATCCCCCCTTGGAAACAGCTGCAGGTACCTCGAATAAGAACTCAATGCCATCTCATACCGCTCCGCCTGCCGCGCTTCCACACTGTTATCGGCAAATAGAATATACGCCTCGATCTGCTCCACCAGGGCCGCTTCCGCCCATGGGCTTTCCGGATACTGATCAATCACCAAATTGTAGTAGATCGCAGCCGCCTCGTACATGCCATTTCGCATGTAAAACTGCCCGGACATATAGTTTTTCTTCGCCAATTTTTCCCGAATTTGGGCAATCCGCTCCGATGCGTCCTCTGCAAACTCCGAATCGGGATAACGGGAAAGAAACAACCGAAACCGGTCCATCGCCTGCAAACTGTAGCTCTGATCCAGTTTGTATCGCGGACTCATCAGAAACAAACTTAATGCCGATTTATACTCTGCCTCTTGGCGTTTATCCGACCGGCTGTAAAACGTCGTATATCGGTCGTATTCAGCGGATGCCTGCAGATAGCGTTTGTTGTTGAAATAACTCTCTGCCAGCAAAAACTGCGCCTCTTGCCCGATATTCGTGCCGCGACCTACGGAAACCACTGTTTCAAAAGCTGAAACCGCCTCGGACCATTTTTCATTTTCATAGAATCGGTTTGCTTTTTCATAAGCAACCTCGAGCGTATCCCCGGGCAGGATCAAATCTTTACTTCGGCATGATGTAAGAAGCATCACGGCCAGGCCGAGCAGAAGCCAGGAAGTGCGGGGTGATGGGATTCTGTGTCGCATTTGCAGGTTTATCATATTGCTATTGGGTGTTGTGAGTTTTTTTCGAAGGATATCGCCTATTCTGTGGGTCAGTAGTCCCGCATCATCAACGTTTCGAGTAGCCGGGTGAGATCCTCTTTGTGAGAAGACGGGTCAAACGCGTCCAGATCATCCAGCGCCTGACGATAGTAGCCAAGAAATTCATTCTTTGTTTCCTCTAGAGCGCCTGTACGTTCAAACAAACCGATGATATCCAGAACATCCTCGTCGGGCATCGGTTTCTTTTCCAAACAGTTCTGTAACCAGATTATTTCCTCTTTATTGCATCGTTCCATTGCAGAAAGCAGAATACAGGTTTTTTTCCCTTCGCGGATATCCCCGCCGGTTTGTTTGCCGAATTTGGTCTGATCTGCCACTACATCCAGCCAATCGTCCTGCATCTGAAAGCCAATGCCCAGGGACATGCCAAGATGATGAAGTTTCGCCAGTCGATCTGCCCCGCATCCCGCAGCAATCCCTCCCATCTGCAGAGCCGCACTAATCAACCCGCCTGTTTTACCCTGAATCATCGTGATGTACTCCCCGAGCCGCACATCGTTTCTCGTCTCAAACTCCATATCCAATGCCTGACCTTCACATACGGCGCGAATCCCTTCGAGAAAACAGCGATTCATGGCTCGAAAATCGATCGCCGGATCCAGATTTTGAAGCTGCCACAAAGCCTCTGTGTACAAGCTATCACCCGACAAAATCGCCACGGACGTATCCCATTTTTTGTGAACTGTCGCAAAGCTTCTGCGGCTGTCGGCCTGATCCATCATATCATCGTGAATCAGCGTAAAATTGTGCAGCATCTCTACCGCTAGGGCAGCCGGAAGTGCCTTTTCCGGATCCTCCCCGCACAATCCGCACGCCATTAAGGTGAGAGCCGGACGGAATCGTTTCCCCCCCGTCGACAGAATATACCGCTGTGGATCATAGAGGGAAGCAGGATTCTGTGGCAAGTCGAGCTGTGACAGCTCTTTGTCGATCCGCTGAATAATCGGTTTTAGAAATTCCATGCAAGACTGTGCAGTATAATCATGTTGTTCGGCAAAGGCATGCTGTTCGGCAGAACTACGCTCACGGATGAAGTACCTTTGCAGTATCGAACCATGCCTATTTTCGCGTGGCAAAAGATACAAAAATCTCAGACGTATTCCGGACTCTTCTTGTGCACGATCGAAGCATCTGTCTACCCAGGACAATCCTGACAATCACGACTATCGCACCACCCCAGACAGTCCCACCAATCCCGCCAATCCCACCACTTCCGACTCCCTCTTCTTCCCAAGCATCCCCAAAATTTCGTACCTTTCAGGCTCTCGCACATCCAAAGATAACAAGAGTCCTCGAGCGCATCCCATCAACCCGAATCATTCCATCCACCCAAAAACAAAACAAAAAACAAAACCTCTATGAATCTCTCCCACAAAATCGCCATCGTTACCGGATCCACAAGCGGCATTGGAGCTGCCTTCGCCAAAGACCTCATCAATGCAGGTGCAACCGTGTATGGCCTGGGACGGAACCAGGACGCTCAAAACAAACTCCAAGAGCAACTCGGCGACGCATATCACCCGGTAATTGCCGATATCCGCGACCGCCAATCCCTCGATGCATGGGTTACCGCCACGTTCACCGACCAGCATGCGCCTGATATTCTCATCAACAACGCAGGACTGGGCATCTTCGGAGCCATCGATGAGATCTCGCCGGACGACTGGGAAATGATGATCAACACCAACATCAACGGTATTTTCTACCTCACGCGAACCGTAGTTCCCTTCATGAAACGAAAATCCACGCATTCGCACATCATCAATGTCGCCTCGGTAGCCGGCCTCATGGGAAATCCAAACATTTCCGGCTACAATGCCACAAAATTCGCTGTCCGTGGCATGAGCGATGCACTATTCAAAGAGCTTCGCTACGACCGGATCAAGGTTACCTGCATCTACCCCGGCTCTATCTCCACACAATTTTTTGCCTCGGAAGACGGACTCAACACCCACAGCAACATGATGACCGTGGAAGATATTTCGAGCACGGTGATGCATATCCTTCAAACTGCCGATAATTACCTTATTTCCGAGGTAGTCATGCGCCCGCTCAATCCAAAAAAGCCGGAGGAATCGTGAAAAGTACACTATTCACCCTGTTTTGGGCCTCTTTTTTCCTCTTTTTCGGGTTGATGGGATGCGCTCGCGAGCCGGAAGGCCTGCTGGATGAATCTACCTACATCGATGTAATGACCGAACTGGCATTTGTGAATGAACTGGAGGATGCGTTGCTGGAGGAGCGCGGGATCACCCGAGCTGCGATGATGGATTCGGTGTACGTTACCTATGAAGTGACACCCAATGAGTTTTTAATAAGCCACAACTACTATCAACGGGATGCCCAAAAGCACTCCGAGCGGATTGAAAAGGTGGAACAGCGGATTCAGGCAGAGCGCGAGCGAATTCAGAAACATGTTCGGGAATTGGAAAAACAGGCGGCCCGACGTGACAGTGCAGCTTCGGAGACAACCCGTCCAAAACGACCAGATGTGTTGCCAAATGTGATGTCGACTCCTGAGTCCGACGCATCGTCCTCGAATCCAGCTCCGTAATTATTCTAATGACCGCCCCTTCACAGGCATATCCCAGTCACTTGTCTGGTTTCACTCCACAGGTACAACCCAGGCACTTGTCCGGTTTCACTTCTTCCGGTACAAACCCCGTTCCCCCGGCTCGGTTACCAGAATATCCTCGCGTAGCATATAATGTGTAACCCGTTTTACCTTTTCCACCGACCAGCCTGTCTCTTTACGAATCTCCCGCAAATGAATCGCTCGCGCAGGATCCGCATCAAACAACTTCCATAACCGGCGAACATCCTTGCTGCTGTACTCATTTCGCCTGGATGCCGACTGCGCCTCACACCGGTCGCAATGGCCGCACGGTTTCCCTGCATCATCCCCAAAATACACCCTCAGAAACTGCTCACGGCATCCCTCCGACGTTGCATACTGAACCATATAGTCAAATTTTTGCAGCAAAATATCGCGGTAGGCGTATGCTTTGTTTGGATCGATGAGTGGGGTCACCGACCGGGCTGTCATCAAACGGATTAGCGGTTCCTCACCCAGACGGCGGAATGAAAGCAGATGATCTTGCTCCTGCAATACATGGAAGGCTTTTTGAAGGGTTGATGCGTTACGATTCAGCGACTCGCAAAGCGATTTCTCCTCTACTTCCACCATCTCCCGGAACGCCTCCTGCGGGATGAAGCGCATCAGTTGTTCCAGAAAATCGTGTTTCTTTGATGGGATTCGAAGCGTTTCAAGAAGAGCAGCTCGCGAAACCGACCATTGGATCCGGTAGCGGGGCTGATGAAGTTCACGCTGTTCCAGGATTTCCAGGCGTTGCAGAAGTTGTATGGATGCTCGGACTACCGATTCCGAGAGACCGGTTCTTCTACTTATCGATTGCACGGGTACCGGTTCAAAATCCTGTTGCTCACTCCCAACCGCCAGCTCGAGCTGATCTGCGATACCACGGTAGGTCGAGATAAGCTGCTCCACCTTTGGATAGGATCGATGGATGCGTTGTTTTAGTGTTTCGATATCGGTTTTTTTGAAAATCAGAACCGGAAAGCTCTCCTCCCCATCCCTGCCTGCCCTGCCGGCCTCCTGATAGTAGGCCTCCAGCGAAAGAGGCAGAGTGTGATGCACCACAAAACGGCAGTCTGGCTTGTCAATTCCCATACCGAATGCATTGGTTGCCACAACCAGCGAGATCTCATTGCTGATCCATTGCTGCTGAATGGCAGTTCGATCCCCGGCATCAAGTCCTGCGTGGTACGGTTTGGACGGAATTCCCATCTTCGTAAACATCTCTGCCCACTCCTCGCAATCGCGACGACGATTTGCATACACGATGCCGCTCCCCTTTTCAATACCCTTTTTCACCGCACGTACAAACAGATCGTCACGTTTACTGGTTTGCTGAACCCACCACTGCAGATTGGGACGACTGAAACGACCCGTCACAACCACCGGATCCCGGAACTGAAGCGTTTTCAGAAGATCGTTGCGTACCTCCGGGGTTGCTGTAGCAGTAAGAGCCATCCATCGTGTGTTCTCTGGCAATTCGCCCATATCCTCCCGGATGGTTCTGTACGAGGGGCGAAAATCATGCCCCCACTCGGAGATGCAATGAGCCTCATCAATGGCGACAAGACGAATCGGTAATCCAGGTTTCTCAACCTGCCAAAGGTCTGTTTTTAGGCGTTCCGGTGCCATGTATAGTAACCGGTACATCCCATTCCGGGCATTTACAAGTCGCTGTTCAACTTCCGCTTTCGAAAGTGTACTATTGATATAAGCAGCCCGAATGCCCTTGGACATCAGCTGACTCACCTGATCTTCCATCAAAGCAACCAGAGGCGAAATCACAATCGTGAGTCCATCAAGCAGTAACGCTGGCACTTGATAGCATAGTGATTTTCCACCACCGGTAGGGAACAGCACCAAAGTATCTTGCCCGGATAGTACAGCTTCCATCACTTTGTCCTGCCCGGGTCGGAAGGTGGAATACCCCCAATAGGTTTGCAACACCTCACGAGCCCTTGTTAGTAAATCACTCGATGATGAAGATGCAGCACCGGAAGAGGAGTCAGAGGAGTAGGAAGATGAGCCAGAGGAATAGTCAGGAGATAAGTCAGAGGATGATCCAGAGGATGATCCAGAACCAGGCATAGCATCATCTGAGCCCAAAGAGGCATCGTTCGCAGAGAATATGGAAGGTGTTTTGTTCACGTGCCTGTGGAATGTAACTCCAAGAAATGATGATTGCCAGTACAGATTCTATGGCTGGCACTTACTCTCTTGATCATACCGGGATATAACGAACTCTCACCAATGGCGTTGAACCGTCTCAACCATTAAAACATAAAGAGAACTCCCACCGTGTAGTAGAAAAGATCGGTTTTCGACCGGCTTACATCATAGAATGCCTGCCCGTTCTGCACGGTAATGGAGCCCTTTTTAAGATACTCTGCTGTTCCGCCTGCTTTGTAGCGCCCCATCAAATTTAACATGACCCGTTCAATCCGTGTGGTTCCTTCAAGAATATCGGTAACGGGATAACTATGAAGCTCGATCAGCAAGCCCGCTCCTGCACCATAACTAAATGCAAAATCATCAAAGTTGGTCGAACGAAACACAGGTTCCTCTAGAAACGTATTTGTATTTTCGATGGTCGTTTCTGTGTATAGGTAGTTAAATCCGATCGCTCCCTCAAAATAGGGCCGAATTTCACCAACCGGCTGAACAAGGCGTACCAAGAATGACGAGTGCATCAAATTGTATGTGTTTTCAACCAGCACTGTTGCATCCGGAATCGTAAGACTAAACGCTTCGTTTCTACTGTCCCTTCCAAAATTCAGGAAACCCAAATCCAGTCCGAACATCACTGGCCGGTTTTTTAACTGGTACCCTCCCTGGAAGGTCGCTCCAAATCCAACCCGATCCATGGTGTTGGCGAACCCACTCAATGGTGTTCCCAGGTTCAGATCTATCCCTATGGAAAAACCCTGCTCTGTGGCTTCCTCCCGCCAGTTTTCCGACTCTGAGTTGATGGTTGAAATTTGCGCTTGGAGCCTCTCGCTCTGTCCCGCACTCAACCATAGAAAAACGGTGATTACATAAGATACCCGAAATGCCCATCTAAAAAACTCCGATTTTCTCGGTGGGGTGACGCCCCCAGACAAAAGTATACGGGATGACCTATCGCAGGTTGCCCCAATCGCTC
>PZPG01000018.1:31293-36377 GCA_003045995.1 Bacteroidota bacterium | reverse complement strand
GCCGTGTATAACATCAGTGGCCAGCGCATTGCGACGTTGGTACGTGCAAGCCAGCCGGCCGGTACCTACGAAGTAAGCTTCGATGCGTCCAACCTGTCGAGTGGAGTGTATCTGTACCGTCTCACCGCGGGAGGCTTCACACAAACCCGGCAGATGATGTTGGTGAAATGATGTTAGTGAAATGATGTTGGTGAACAGATCGTATTGAAGTGATTTACAAGTATAACGTTCGGTAGTTTGACTGGCTGCCGAACGTTTTTTTATTCCAGCGTTTTTTATTGCGGTGAGGCAGGTTCTGCCTGCACTTGGGGAGATCAATCATCTGAGGTCTTCAATGAGCTGGGGGTCCAATTGCGCGGGTTTTTTCAATTGCGCAGGAGTTCAATTGCGCGGGAGTTCAAATGCCCAGGGTTTCCTGTAGCTCGCGTGGCCCACTTGCAGCCACAGGCGCGGTGCCGGGTCCTATCAACCCGAAAGAAATAAAAAAGGTGCTGAAATCGTGCGTTCTATCTTATCCTCTTTTTGAGTATTTTTGTGCTGCCCACATTTTCCACTCACATTCATGAAACCAATCAGCTATGAAACTCACCGCTCTTGAAATCAAGAAGCAGCAGTTCGAAAAGTCGCTCAGAGGGTATGATAAAGGGGAGGTGGATGCGTTTTTGCAGCTGGTTTCGTCGGAGTGGGAGCATATGACGGGGAAAATCCGCGAGTTGGAGCAGAATTTGGAGAAGTATGAGGAGCGGATCCGGCATTTTGAGCGGGTGGAAGGGGCGCTTCACGAGACCTTGCAAACCGCAAAGGATTCGGCGGATGAGAAGTTACTGAATGCCCGGAAGCAGGCGCAGAATATTATTGAGAAGGCGGAGATGGAAGCGGAGGGGGTTTTGAAGGAGGCACACCGGCAGCGGAAAGAGGTTCGGCAGGATATGTTGAGGTTGCTGGAGCGGCGGGAGGAGATGATTCATAGCATACGATCGTACCTGGATCTTTCGTTACAATCTCTGAAGCAGTTTAGTGCGGATGAGGCGTCGTTGTTTCGGGTTCCGCCGGAGAGTGGCGGTGATGAGGGGAGTGATCGGGTTGCGGGTGGTGATCGGGTTGCGAGTGGTGATCGAGTTGATGGCCGACGTTCCGGGCGTACCCGCGCCGGTGCCGATGCTCGCTCTGCTTCTGCTGCCAGTAGTACCGGTTCCGGTGGCGGCATTTCCAGACGTTTAGGCGGGCAACGGGACTTTGACAGTGAAGCGGATGACCGAGTGGATGACATTATTGATGATTTGGATTGAATAACAAGGGAACCGAATGGACAGTGTTGAACAATTTCGAATGAAGCGCAATGAGGCGCTCGAGTACATTAAGAGTAGTACCGATTTTCTGCCGGAGTACATGATTATTCTGGGAACCGGGTTGGGGCAGCTTGCCGAGGAGATGGATGTGGTGCATAGCATTCCGTACAATAAGATTCCTCATTTTCCGGTGTCTACGGTGGAAAGCCATGCCGGTCGTTTGCTGTTTGGGGAGTTGGGTGGCAAGCGGGTGGTCGCAATGCAGGGCCGGTTTCACTACTACGAAGGATATACTATGCAGCAGATTGCGTTCCCGGTGCGGGTGCTGAAAGCACTTGGCGCAACAACGCTGTTTGTGAGTAATGCGGCCGGAGGCATGAACCCACATTTTGCAAAAGGGGATATCATGCTGATTACGGATCATATCAACATGCTGGGGGATAATCCGCTGATTGGACCGAATGACAATGAACTCGGGGTGCGGTTTCCCGATATGAGTGAGCCATATAGTGTGCGTCTGCGGGATATTGCCAAAACGGTGGCGATGGATCATCAGATCGAAATGCATCAGGGGGTGTATATTGCATTGAGCGGGCCGGCACTGGAGACCAAAGCGGAATACCGGTATTTGCGGATGCTGGGCGGGGATGTGATTGGGATGAGTACGATTCCTGAAGTGATTGCTGCGGTTCACATGGGTATGGAGGTGCTGGGCGTGAGCGCCATTACCGATGAGTGTTTCCCGGATGCGTTGGAACCGGTGGATATTCAGCAGATTTTGGAAGCAGCTGCCATTGCGGAGCCGAAGTTGTCGCGGGTTATCGCCGGTACGTTGGAGCGTTTGTAAGCATTGGCAAACCCCTAGAGAGAAACCTTTTAATTGAGACAGAGTATGGATGATGAACGATCAAACCGAAGCCCTTTCTGGAATGAGTTTGACTGGGAAGCGCACCTGAATGAGATCGAGAAGAGAAGTGAGCAGTTGCGAAAATTTATCACATCCGATCCGAAAGAGAATGTGCCGCGATGGCTGTCGCTTTTGAATGACAGTTCGGATGAGCTGGATGCGGTAGAGTCGTTTATCGAGGAGGAGTTGCTGTTTGATGAGGCGTATTTTCCGGAGGATGAGGATGACTGGGAGGATGAGGATGATGGCGATGATGACCTGGATATCTTTTTCTCGGGGGATTATGAAGATGAAGAGGATGAGGACGACGATCTGTATGCGGGTGAGGAGTGGAAAGAGCATAGCGGGGACTACACCTTTTCCGACTATGGGTCGATCGACAACTTTGAAATTTATCAGCGAGCGCTGGATCTGTCGGTGGATGTACTCCGGTGGGCAGAATCTGCGAACAGACGTGCGAAGACCAACCCGCAGCTTCACGAGTTTGTAAGTGCAGTACTGCAAGTCGGCGCTAAGCTGGCCGGCGGGTATTCGTTCGGGTTCGAACTGGATGTTCTCGGCGGGAACATTGCCTATACCAAAAAGGCACTCTACAAGGCAAATGAAGCGATGAACATCCTATACGCCATGAAAAAGAGCCCGTTCATGCCAGATCGGGAGTATGCTTCCTTCAGCCGCCGGCTCTTTGAGATCCGGAACGAAACCGGCGTGTACGTTCAGGAACTCAGAGACCGGATCCAGCAGGGATTTGAGTAATATTATTTTTCTTCCTTCTTGCCACGGAACGACTCCAGAAAGTCCATTGGGATGGGCAGGAACGTAAACGTAGAGCGCTCCGAACTGATTTCACTCATCGTTTGAAGGTACCGAAGCTGTAACGCTGTCGGCGTATCTTGAATCATTTTACCAGCTTCGACCAGTTTGGTAGCGGCTTCGTACTCACCCATCGCATTAATCACCTTCGCCCGACGATCCCGCTCCGATTCTGCTTGTCGCGCCATCGCCCGTTTCATGCTTTCCGGCAGGATCACATCACGAACTTCCACTGAGACCACTTTCACACCCCAGGGATCGGTCTGACGGTCGATGATATCCTGAATATTCTTGTTGATTTTGTCCCGCTCCGCCAGAATTTCGTCCAGCTCGAACTGCCCGATCACACTCCGAAGCGTTGTCTGAGCAATCATGGATGTGGCAGAAATAAATCGCTCAACCTGAACCACGGCTTTTTCGGCATCCACAACCCGGAAAAAGGTAATGGCATCTACATTAACCGTTACGTTGTCTTTCGTGATGGCTTCCTGCCGTTCCACGTTGATGGTTAACACTCTTAGATCCACACGCTCGATCTTATCAATGAAAGGAATCAGAAAGATAAATCCCGGTCCTTTGGTCATATAAAACTTTCCAAGCCGGAACACAACGCCACGCTCATACTCCCTAAGAATTTTGAACATCTGCGGCAGAAAAACCGACAGAAATATGACAATTGTAATCAGCCATACAATCAAATTTGTAAATATACCAAGATCCATAGATGTCACCGTTTGTTTTTTATGTTAGGATTAATCTCGTATTTATATTCACGATGTCCGCTTCACAATAGCCTTGAGGCCCTCAAACCGCACAATGATACACGTTTCACCGGCTTTCAGCTTCTCGTCATTTGCCATAACGGCCCGCCAATACTCTCCATTGTGGAAAATTCGTCCCTCTTTGTTCGGGGTGATGGGATCCGTCACTTCGGCTTCGTCCCCAATCTCTGCCTCCAGGCCTACACTCTTTCGCTTGAATTGCGCCTTGATCCCGTAGTACACAATAAAGATGAAAAAGAGAGCGGTTAGAATCGTGGCAGGAACCAGCCAATAAAGGGAGAGTTGCATCTCCTCCGGCAGATCCTGAAACAACATCAAAGCACCCAAAAAGAAAGCCACAGTCCCTCCTGCAGTTAAAATTCCAAAGGTCGGTGTGAACGCTTCGGTCACAAATAAGATAATAGCCAGGCCGATCAATAGAAAGCCTGCAATGTTGATGGGCATCGCCGCCACTCCATAGAGGAGCAGGATTAGAGAAATCACGCCGGCAACCCCAGGCACAATGGCTCCCGGGTTGGTTACCTCGCCTAAAATTCCGTAGATCGATACCAGTGTGAGGATGAGCATCACCTCGGGACGGATTACAAAACTGAAAAATAGCTCGGCTAGATTGGGCGGAATCTCTTTGGGTACGGCCCCGTCGGTTTGAAGAGTACGTCCTTCCACTTCACGACCGTCGATCTGCGCGAGAAGGTCGGCACGGTCTGCGGCGATCAGGTCGATGACGTTGATCTCAAGCGCTTCATCGGCGGTGATGGAATCGCCGTCTCGTACGGCAGACACCGCCCATTCTGCATTTCTGCCACGTCGTTCAGCAATAGTCTGGATATAACTTTCCGAAAACTCGAAGATCTTTTTC
The DNA here is from genome assembly GCA_003045995.1 of Bacteroidota bacterium. Taxonomy (GTDB): domain Bacteria; phylum Bacteroidota; class Rhodothermia; order Balneolales; family Balneolaceae; genus Sam29DG08-bin30. The sequence continues at coordinate 31,727 of PZPG01000018.1, read as the reverse complement.
TGCATTACGCTATCCATCTGTGCCCCGCCCATGGAAACCGGTGATGCAGCTCCGATGTTGGTGGTGGGCGACATAGCAGCAATGTGGGCTGCCAGCGTGATGAACGTTCCTGCGCTCCCGGCATTTGCTCCGTCGGGCGTCACATAGACCGCGATTGGATGGGAACTTCCCAGCATGGTCTGCACGATATCCTGAGTGGAATTAAGCAGCCCGCCCGGCGTGTCCAGTTCGATGAGTAACAGTTCATCCCCGGCATCGATCGAAGTACGAAGCCCACGCTGGATATACTGCGTAACGGTTGGGCCGATCGTACCTTTGACCCGGATTACACTGACACCCCCCGGCTCCCCTCTTGGGTCATCCAATGACTTCGCCCCTGTTTCACGGTCTCCAGATTCATCCTCTCCAGATTCACCTTCTCCAGATTCATCCTC
>PZPG01000018.1:15172-30963 GCA_003045995.1 Bacteroidota bacterium | reverse complement strand
TCGACGGCAAGATCAATAATCATATTCCCAGCGGATATCCACACCCTGGCGGGAATCATCTCCCTGTATGAGAATCAGCTCCAGCTCCTCCGTTAGCAGATACTCTATCACGAACAACGTTTTTGGATCGGAGCTTAGTTCGTTAATCATCGCAAAAAACGTTCGCCGGTCGAGATACCATCCGGTAAGGATCGAAGTAGCCCGATCCGATCCGCGCTGCTGGTTGTCGATGCGCACAACATCAATTCCCAACTGCTCCGAAGCAAGCACCTCCACCCGGTCCAGAAGCACCTCCACCGCCAGTTCTGTAGCAGATGTACCCTCTCCGCTTCCGGCCACGACCTGTTCCCACGACTGCAGCTCATAAAACGGCTTCCCGAATACGGTATAGCTGATAATATCCTGCAGCTCCATCTCCGGGTTGCTCTCGAACCGAAACACCGGATTTTCCAACGTGCCTTCGATGATATAAAACAGCTCGATCTCCGATTCCGAACGAGGTGGCTCGTACGAAGTACGCATCCGGAACCCGGGATTGAACGGATCCCCGCTGAAGGTAACCTCCGCTTCCTCGAACCGAAACTCTTTGCCTAGGGTTTTGGTATACCCGCCCAGCCCGGAAATGGTGCCAAATAAAGCCGGTTCCGACTCCGCCCCTGGCTCTTTTACGAGATCGATCTCTCCGCCCAGTTCCAGTTCCAGCTCAATCAGGTCGCGGTTTCGAATAAAAAATCTTCGGTTCGTGCGAATTCCCAAATCCATAGAAAGTCGATCCCAAAAGCCCAAATTCTCAGAAGGTTTCGGGGTGATGTCTACCGGTTTGTCCCCATCGGGCATCATTTGGCGAAGATCAACCTCCTCAACCTTGGTCTCCCCAAATCCACTCAGCACAATAAATCCACTTAGAATCTGGGCTGACCCGTTAAAGATCGGAGCATTCATCGTACCCGACAGGGATGCATCGAGGTCGGCCACCGCCTTTATGGTTCGTGAGTCTGCGAGTGCAAACCTGCGCCCTTTCAAGGTAAAGTCGAGGCCGGCGTTTCGAGCCAATTCTCCGGCAACCGATTGCTGTCGAAGATCGATGGATCCGGAGGCGTCAAGGGTGCCGGGTCCGCTTTTCACAGAAAACGAATCCAGCGTGATCAGGCCCGGCTCAAGTCGTACTGTGCTTTCTATATTGCGAAGCCGAATGCCATACGGATCGATATCAAGCGTACCGCCGCTCAGTATAAACTCGCCATCCATACCGATTTCAGCGACAGAGAATGCTACATCCGGATCTTTCTCCGTCGAAAATGCATTTGCATCAACCCGAATAGAAATCTGACCATTGATGAACCCGCCAAGCCCTGCTATGGAGTTCTCAGATTCCCCGCTTTCGCCAAATACCCCTTCCTGGAGAAAATCGTTGAATACGGCCAGATTGAACTGATTTATGCCGGCGGTTACACGGATTTCCCTGGCTGGCAGAGTGACGGTACGTTGTTCCAGATCGACCCGAAAAGGAAGGTGAGCATCATAGGTGAGGGCGGGGGTTTTCCGCAGGATGAGGTTGCCGTTGAGGGTGAGTTCTTCCGTTTCATGATGATAGGAGAGGTCTGTCGTGATGGAATCAACGGGTATACCGGACAGAGTGGCCTGCTGCAGGAGGATGTGGCCCTCCATGGAGGGCGTTTGAATGCTACCGGTGAGGTGCGCAGATGCGGAAAGGAGCCCGTTTGTGTTTTCCGGAATGTTGGGTGCATTTGGCAGAAAGGGTGTGAGTGCGCGCATCGGAGTGGGTTGCAGGTCGATTTTGCAGTCGGAGCGTGCGGGGGTGGGGAGGTTTTCGGTTTGGTGATTACGTTCCGGAACGGGCAGTTCACAAACGACCTCCCAGAGTGGTCTGCCTGCCATGGATGCGGTGGATTGAATATCGAGCAGATCGTTTTCCAGTTCCGCGAACACCAAGATGGAGTCGATGACCCCTTCAAGTAACGCAGTCTGTTCGATCATCAGGTTGGTACGGGCCGAGAGGCCGGTTGCATCATCCCGAATCACCGAAGCAGAACCAGAAAGGGTTGCCTCGAAGAGCGGTTCCTTCAGTATGGCCATCTGCAAAGCACCGAGAAGGATGTTTTGAACATAGATTTGCGCTTCCTGGCGTTCGGGCCGGATCTCCGGAGCCCACGCCATGAGGAATGATTCACGATCTTCCGATTCGAGATAAAGCGTGTCTACTTTGGCGAAACGGTCTTGTGGCTGAATCTCAATGTTGAAGGGTTTTTGCAGATGGAGATCCCGGACGGGACTGGAGAAAAGGAGCGAGTCGGTGGTGATGGTGAGAATTTCGTTGCGCCATTGGACTGCGGATTGATGCATCAGGCGGGAGAATGGTGGGTTTTGGATGTCGAGAAGGGTTCTGGCGTTGAGGCTTTGTTTGGCAGCGAACCCTTCCAGTTCGAAGCGTGCGTCGCGGATGGAGTACGATCCAAAAGAGGGTTCTTCGATCGCAAGACTGGCGGCAAAATGGAGCTCTGATGCAAAGAAATCTTCGTTTTGTTCATCGTTTTCGGATCCTGCGGTAAGCCAGACATTGCCACGAACGATTGAGGCACGAAACTCAGTGGGCATCGCGTCGACGGATTCTGTTTCTACATCTGCCTGCTCCTCTATCTCAGTAACTAGATACGACACATCTTCGAGGGAAACGGATCCTTCGAATTGCCATTGTCCGTTTTGGTTCGGTTTGATGGTGCCTTTGATGAATCCTTTTGAGAGTTGAATGGGTTGGTTTGTGAGTTGACGGAGGGATGAGGGATCTTTCACTACGGCATTCAGCTCCATGCGGTTGTCTGGATCGGTGCCGCGTAGTAAGTGTTGACGCGCGGTGAGGGTGAGTTCACCCAGGGGGCTTTCGATCCGGCCGTTTTGTACGGTTAGTATTGTGTCTTGTACAGTGATCTCCGCGAAGAGATGATCTGCTTTGAGATTTTCAGTGGCTCTCCCATCAACCCGACCCTTTGCTGAAGGTGTGTAGGTAATCGTACGTACTTCCAAATCGGAGGCAAAACGTGCGTTCAAGGGTTGTAACAGAGGGATTTCACCCGTTGCCTTCCAGCGTAGCGATTCGATGTTGGGCAGATTGGACAAGCCGGTTAGTTTTTCGGTTTGAAGGTGAGTCACTTCAATGGCAGCAGACTCCAGGATCAGAGGATTTCCGGGAGTGGTTTGCATGCGAAGGGTGCTTTTGCCCAGGTGTTTGCTTGTTATCGTGATGGTAGCTCCGATTTGTTCCGGAATGGGGAGCGAATAGACAGACGGCCCCGGGCGGACGCTTCCGGTGAGTTCGAGTCTTGCTTCGATGGGTTCGTTGAGCAGGGTTTGTTGAGCCAGGGTATTTAGGTCTTCGTGTGATAGCGGTAACAGTGCGAGGCTGGCTGATAGTGTGTTTTTGGTGGGGTCTGTTCCGGTGCCTGTCGTGTCGGTCGCCGTGTTTACAGATGCCTGGACATCAAGGATGGTTTTTCCGGTTTGAAGGAGGAGGCTGGTTAGGTTCCAGTTGGTTTTGGTTGCAGGATTCGACCCTACCTCGGAGGAATCTGCAGCTGAAGTTGCTGAGGCATACAAGAACACAGGATCTGGAAAACGGCCTTCATGGAGATTCAGTGTGAGGGAATGTAGAGCCGCCCTGTAGCCATCTTGCTGTACGGAAGCTGATGCCGTTAGGTGGATTTCTTTGATAGAGAGCGTTGTGTCTGGCAGGTGAACCGCCGACTCGACACGGATCTCACCTCGTGTGAGCGATAGGTGATCCAGCTCCCATTCGAAGAAGGAGGGTTCCGGTTCGGCTTCACTCAGCTGGGTGCTGTCGTTGCCTGCAGTCCATAATTGCCAATTCCATTGTTCATTTTCCTCCTGGTAGGAAGCACCTGCGAACCATCGGTTGATGCGAAGGGAGCGTACACGGTGACTGGTTAGTACCTCTGGGAGGGAATAGTTGATTTCGACCTGTTCTGCAGAGGCGATCATCTGCCCGTTGCTGTCCAGAAGCTGCAGATCCTCTCCTATCACCCCGAAAAGAAGATCTCCGCGAAGGGTGCCAATGTGGAATGTACCCATCGGAAGGGATCCCCCGGAGTGTAAGGAGTCTTCTGCCTGCGGATGAAGCTGCTGGTTGAGCTGTTTCTCGGCAGTTGCCCGCACCCATTCCAGAACCGTATCGCTTCTAAGGGCCATGCGGAGCGCCAAGGCCAGTACGAGAAGTAGGGCCGATGCGATCAAAATTCCACGTAGGATTCGGGAGATCATGACAGGGATTTGGGATTACAGGAATGTTAAGGATTCATGGTTTAGGGGTTGATATTTCAACATGAATCGATCCGTCATCACAGTGCAGTTAAAATGCCTGACCAATGCTAAAGTGGATGCCGATCCGATCGATCAGTGCGGCTTCAGCTGAGGTTTGATAGCGGTTTAGATCTTCATCTGTAGGGTTGATCATGTAGCCGATGTCGATTCGAACCGGCCCAATGGGGGAGGCATACCGCAGTCCGCCCCCTGCACCGAACTGGACCGGACGCTCTTCGATTCGCGCAAATGAGGGCCAGACCTGTCCGCCATCGAGGAACAGTGCAAACCCAAGACCGCGAAATCGCTCGTGCAGTTGCTGGCGCCACTCTACATTGAAGGTAAACGATGCTTTGCCCCCCACCGGGAGATAGCGATCGAAAAAACTTTGTTCGTCGAAGGCCGGTTGCTTCGGCCCTAAAAACTGTCGTTTCCATCCGCGGACGGAGTTGGTACCCCCTGCAAAGTACAAGAGATCCGAGGGGAGTTCTGTATCGGGCGAACCCGAGATGATTCCGGTGTACACGCGTGCAGCAATGGTGGCAAACGGTGTTACGGGCAGAAAGTAGCGGACATCGGCTGTCACCTTTTGAAAAGAGTAGGTTGATTCACCAAACAAACCGGAAAGTTCAACCGTGGGTGAAATGACCCAACCAGACGGGTTGCGCCGAAATCCCTCGCTGTAAAAGGCTGAAAACACAAAGGAGGAGATGTTATAATCGATCTCTGTTTCCGGCAGCTCGACGGTTGATTCCTTTGACAGCTCCTCGTTGATACTAAATTCGTAGGACAGGGATGCGGTTGCTCGGCGGTCGATCTGGTAGATGAGGCGGTTGGACCACCCCGTACTAAAGAGATCGTAAGAGGGCTCTTTTTTACGCTCCACAAAAGGAGTGGATACAAACTGACTCCGGTTGTTGAACACATAGGGTATCAGGGTTTCGAGGCTGAACTGTTGTTCGATGAAGGAGGCTCGCGTACTCACACGAAACTGGTACCCCCGCCCCGCTACGTTCCGATGAACCCACGAAACTTCACCTCGGAGAATATCCTCATTGCCAACACCGGCAGACGCGCTCACGGTCCGAAGAGCATACTCCCTCACCCGTACATGCAGATGAAGAGTGGAGTCGCGGGGCTGATCCGGCAGCGTAATGGTTGCAAACCGAAATAGCGGATGGGCGTAGAGTTGGCGCTGTGCCTCACGCAGATCCGATGCAGAGAACCGATCTCCTTTATGAAGCCCCGTCTGTCGCAGAATGATCGATTCCGGAGCATGTTCCTGCCCGGTCACTTCAAAAGAGTGTATCTCCGAAACCGGCCCAGGCTTCAAGTGGATGGTTACCGAGAATCGCATAGGAGTAGATTCTGCCCTCGGTTCTGTCGGTTCCCCGTCCCCTTCAGCCTCCTTGTCTGCCTCAGCCACCACCTCAACCTCCGGCCACGGATACCCCATCTCCTCAAGCAGTGATCGAAATGCCCCAGTCACATCGGTCGTAAAGATCGGCTGATATCGCTTTCCCTCCGCCATCGCATGATTGTTTACAAGCGCAACAAACGCCCGATCTCCCCGGATTCGATTCTCCGTTGCCGAATCCGCATGAATCACTATCTCCGACCGAACAATCCTCTGCGCCAACCCCTCCTCCACCCGAAAGGTCACACTCGCCCGTCGTCCATTCTCCTTTACCCGCAGATCCGCCACTACCACAGCATTCGGAAATCCTCGCCGCCGGTAAAAACGCTCGAGCCGAATCGCATCCTTCTGCAACTCGTCCGGATCCACCGTATAAGCTCCCACTCTTCGAAACAATCGTTCCCGTAGCGATGGTGTGGCCGCGGCAATCTGTTCCCGAAGCACCAGTGAAGGGTAGGTTATGTTGCCTTCAAAGCGAATTTGGTATAGTACAGGAGGCTCTTTTTCAGGGTCGGGTTGATGCGGAAGCGGAGTCATCCCAAATAGCATGGGCAGGCAGAGAAACAGTGCCCAAAGAAAAGGGGAAACGGCTCGTTTCCTGCAGAAACTGAGATGGGTACGCATGGCAGGTTTCAGACCATTTCTCATAATTGAAAATGAGAAAAAAAAAGCCGGCAACCAAAGGAAGCCGGCTTAAAATTGTAGCAAAAATCGCGTTATTGCACAATCAGCTTGCCAACCATTCCACCGGCATAGTGGCCGGGAAAGCTACAGATGTAGTCGTACTCACCTGGCTCACTGGGAACCGTAAACGTGATGGTGTCGGTTTGGCCGGCGCCAAGCATAGCCGTATGAGCAATCACCTGATCTGCATAATCCGGTGAAATATAACCATTTTCCCGTGCAGTAATGGACGCCCGCGCAAAGCCGTCAGTATCGGTGCCGAGAGCCAACAGAGCCCAGTTGTGAGACATTGCTGTCGCAGGAAGCATACTTTCGGTATTAAGCGTAATACGTAACTCTTCGCCTGGCGCTGCTTCAATCGCAGTAAGGATCATGTATCCTTTGGACATGCCTTCCGTTGCCAGACCTTCGCCAGCTTCAGCCACGGCGAATCGCATATCATCGGTTCCGAAAATCTCAATGGTGCGTACACCATCATCCATCACTTCGGGTTCCGGAGTCGCTGTTTCAGTAGTTTCTCCTCCGCCTCCACAAGCTGCAAAGGCAAATACAAAAGAGAGTAACAGAGATAGTTTCAGTAATGATTTCATAGTTAATGATGATTTTTGATTAGTAAGTATTGGTTTTTGATGGATTCACTCCGCACATGAAGAGTTCCACACTCGTTGAAGATAACGCCTTTTGTAACTAATTCGTGTTATGAAACGTCGTTTCCGCCAATAAAGTTTGAATATCTTGAACAACCTGGTCAATATCCAACTCACTCCCGGAGTAATTCCGCCGCAAAAACCCATCGGCATCGATCAGCGAAATCTTATCGGTGTGATCGATAAAATAGAACGCCTCGCCACCCTCCAGGAACGTCGTGGGAGTTTTTACCGTGCGAATTTCCGTCGCATCTAACAACTTCTTAACTACCCTCGGATCCCCGGTAAGTAGATCCCAGTGTTCCAGATCCAATTTGTAACTGTCGGCATACTTTTTCAAGATCTCCGGTGTATCCCGTTCCGGATCAAACGAAACGCTCACCAGCATCAGTCGATCCTCGTTCGGAAACGCCCTTTGAACATCCCGCATGTTGTACGTAATCATCGGGCATATATCCGGACAATACGTATACACATAGCTGATCAGCACAATGTTCCCTGCATACGCATCCGGAAACACTACGGGTTCATTGTTCTGGTTGATGAGTGAGAACTCTGTGTCTGTGACAAGGGCTTTTGGGCGTATCGGGTCACATCCACTCAGAAATCCACTCAGGAACAAGCTGATGACCAGAAGCAACAAGGCATTCAGCAAGATGTCCTTCCGGAGCCGGGTATGGGCGTCCGGAGGAACATTGCGTAAGGGATATGAGCCAGATTGCTTCAATGGGTTGCTTCACAATGGATTGTTTAACAATAGATTGTTTCAACGGTAATGATGTCCCCTCCTATCAACGCAACGGGACAGGGCTGTTTGGGGAGTACGGCAATGAGCCACCGGTCGTGGACTCCAGCACATCCAGGATCACCGGTGTGTACGAAAGAACAATTAGCACAATGGCAATGTAGATGTAGGGCTTGAAGTTCCGCAGCCAGTTGGCAGGCTCATCATGCAGTGGCGCAGTAACCGGAAATGTGACCGCTTCCAGCGTTGCCTCGCTTCGTGCAAACACGGTCGCAAAGAACGCCACGATGTAGATCACAATCGCGAGGAACATGATCAGTCCGCCAATCACCGAAATATCGATAAAGGGCATCCAGTCCGGTTGATAGAGCATACTTTCCGGGTTCGCATAACTGGCGCCCGTATTCGTCCGGCGCGGCATCCCGATCAACCCGCCTCTCATCATTCCCCAGGAAAAGATGAACACCCCAATGGTATAGATGTACGGCACCGACAGGGTCCAGCCCTTCATTTTCACAGGTTTACCCATAAACTGATGAATCAGATACATGCTTCCGCCCAGGAAGGCCAGCAAAACCGGTCCGGCAACGGTAAGGTGGAAGTGTCCGGGAATCCATGCGGTATTGTGTACTACGGTGTTCATCTGATAGGATGCATTTACGATTCCACTAATCCCGCCAAAAATAAAGATCACCAATCCGGCGATGAGGTAGGAAAAGAACCAGCTGTCTTTCTCGAAGAAAGGTAGTTTTTTGATCCAGCCGAATAGGCCGGTACCACCGCGTTTACGTCCGGCGTACTCCAGTGAGGCCGCAATGGTAAACGCCGTGATCAAACTGGGGAATGCCACCGCAAATGTGAATACACCATGCAGGAATTTCCACTGAGAGCCGATGGCCGGGTCCATGTACTGATGGTGGGTTCCAACCGGCACAGAAAACACAATAAACAGCATAAATACGAGCCGTGCTGCCATGTCGGAGTAGAGCCGACCGCCGGCAATCTTCGGGAGAAACGCATAGTACATCACATACGCCGGAAGAAGCCAGAAGTACACGAGCGGATGCCCAAAGAACCAGAATAGCGTGCGAGCTAGCATCACATTTACTTCATCCACCAGGCCTAAAGACCAGGGGAGCAGAAATACGAGGATTTCGACGGCTACGGAAAGTGTGGCGATAAACCATACAATGAAGGTTGTAAACATACCGACTACAGCGATCGGGGTCTTTTCGCCTGCGTTCTCTTTTCTCCAGCGCAAATACATCGGGATCCAGTTAAAAAACGCAACCCAGGAACCGACGACCACCAGTACCAATCCAATATAGAAAAGCGGGTGAGCTTTCAGCGGTGGATAAAACGTATACAGTACCGTGGCCTCCCCGGCGACCATGACGAGCGCCGTGATCACAGAACCTACCAGCATCAAAATCCCGGACAGCCAGGCCACTTTCGAGTTCAAATTCATCTTCAGCGACCAGGGAATCACTGCATTTCCAAGAGCTACGGCAAAGAACGTGGTGAACACAATGGCATTCAACACCCCGTGAATCGTGAGTCCCTTATAATACTCGCCTCCCATAAACGGATCGCTCTGCACGATGCCGGCCCGGAAGAGCGTTTGCATGAACCCGCCATAAATCCCGATGAAGAGCAGAACCATCGGGATGATAATCAGGGTGGAGTTTAGATTCTTCTCCGATTTGGTAAACCGAAAATCGAGCGTGCTCATAAGGATCCCTCCCCGAACGTTTCTCCTTCAAAGGCCTCTTCCTCCACGATGGTAAACTTTCCGGCCATGGTATGATGCGCCGCACCGCAAAACTCGTGACAGGCGAAATCATACACACCCGGCTCCTCAAAGGTGACGCTCATGTAGTTGATCGCGCCGGGAACCGCCATCAGGTTGAGGTTTTTGCCCGTGATCTTAAATCCGTGGATAATATCCTGAGAGGTAAGGTACAGATCCACTGTGGAACCCGCCGGCAACGTTATATTCCCAGGCTGAAATGCCCACATTCGTGCTACCATCTGGAGTTCATACGAGTCCGGTCCCGTCTGGAAGAGAGTATCTGTTGCAAAGGGTTCCATATCTGTGATACAGGTGGGAACGTCTACCTCTTTCGCTACGGATGCATACACAATGGCCACCAAAAAAACGACCAGAAGTAACCCGCTTACATTCAATGCTAATTTTTCCGATTTGTCCATGGTTATCCTCTCCCGATCAGTTCAAAGTATAGTGAAAACCACATCACGACATACACTGTGATCATGATCAAAAAAAAGGCAACAGCGCCCTTAGGAGAAAACCCCTCGAGGTCTTTATCTTCTTTTTCCATAATATATCCCAAGTTAGATTTGATAAGAGATTTCGTCCGGCTGCATCGTTTCACCCAAGATTCGTTTCGCCCAAGATTTTCCGAAACGATGATCGCATCAACCATAACAACGCTGTACGATGCCAGACCAAAGAACAAGACATACTTTAAATTAACATATCTTTCTTATTAATATCAACCAAAAACCGCGAAATTCCCCTAAAAACAAAGATTTTATCACACCGAACAGAACTGAACCGAACAGCTGGAGCCCTTGCCATGAAACTACCATTCATCCTGGCCAAACGATTTGTTGCCGGGGAGACCTTTGCCCAATCCGCCCCAAAGATCGTGAGGCTAAACGATGCGGGAATCGCCGTTACGCTTGACCTCTTGGGGGAAAACGTATCCGACCGTTCCTTAGCTCTGGACACCATCGACAACTACATCACCCTGATCCGTCAAATTGGTGAGAGGGGTCTGAACGCTTCGATCTCTGTGAAGCTTACGATGATGGGGCTGGATATCGACACCGGCTTCTGCACTGAAAACCTTTTTCGCCTTCTGGAGGCTGCCCGCGAGCACTCTATGTTTGTACGAATCGACATGGAGGGATCTGCCTACACCGAATCCACCCTTCAGTTGTTTCGGAAAGCACACGAGGAGTTTGGGCCGAAGCACGTTGGGGTGGTTTTGCAGGCGTACCTTCACAGAACACGGGATGATGTAAGAGCTCTTGCGGCTGTGGGTGCGGACATCCGGCTTTGCAAGGGTGCGTATAAAGAGCCGGCGCGGATAGCCCTGCAGCGAATGGACGAAATCCGGGAAGTGTACAAGGAGTATGCAGCGGTTCTGTTTGATGCGGTCGCGGATGCTTCGGGCGCTGTGGGTACTGCGGGTGCTGTAGGTGCTGCGGATGCTGAGGGTTCTGCGGATGCTTCGGGCGCTGCGGGTTCTTCCATTGCCTGCCCTCGAATGGCCACCCACGACGATGCATTGATTGAGTGGGTGAAGGATACGATAATGGATCGCGGGATCCGCAAAGATTCGTTTGAGTTTCAGATGCTGTATGGATTACGCCAGGACACAATGGAGCAGCTTGCATCGGATGGCTATCAAACCCGTGTGTATGTTCCGTATGGAACGATGTGGTTTCCTTATTATAAACGTCGTCTTACGGAGAGAAAAGAGAATCTATTCTTTGTGCTGAATACGCTCTTTAAAAAATAATCTGTTTTGTGATGTTGTGTAACATAGGTTACATTGTCAGGCGTTAACCGCCCTTATATTCGTGCATGAAAATTACGATCAACAAACGCGACCTATCTGCATTTCAATTCTCCGATGAGCTGAAACAGAAAATTGTCGATACATGTGAGGTTGTTCAGCAAAAAAAAGATGAAGTAGCTCTGCGCCAGGGAGAAAAGGTGGTGCGCATTCCTTTGTATCTCTCAGGGGAATCAATATTAACGCACTATAACATCGAAAAAGATAAAAAATATACAATCTGTAGGGTTGGCAGGGGTGAAACATGCCCCACATCACTCTCCTCGATACTCACCAATCAATGCAGTCCGGTTACAGGAATTGCTGTTCAGGATGCCATTAAAGTGATCGTTCCAACCAGGCATGTGCTGGAATGGCAATCGATCTATCCGACATGGTCCAAGTTTCTTATCAAAACAATTACTCTTGGGTATACATCCGTTCTGGAGAAATTTCACCAAAATATGTCCAAAACCGTGGAAGAGAGAATTCTGGAATTCTTTTCGAATGGGGATTTTACAGAGATCCGAAGCATTCGGATGACGCATCAGGAGCTGGCTTCGGAGATAGGCACATCCAGAGTGGTGGTATCCAGAGTGCTAAAAAATTTAGAGAGATCGGGACTTATCAAGCTGCGGAGAGGAAAAATTATGTTGAAGGTGGCGGGTTGAGGCATCTGGCACAGGATAGCCCTTACCCTGTGAATCGGTCGGAGAGGCGGTTGATGAGGTAGCCGCTCTCTTCCAGTGCCTGCGTGGCGAAGGTTCCAAAGAAATCGGTAACCTGCTCGAACTCGCGGATGAAGCCCTCTTTGTCGTTGTTGCGCACCATTTCGATGAGTTGCTCCTGGTGGCGGAGGAAATTGATGAGGAGTTGACGTCGCTCCTCGTTGGCAAAGACGATGTCGGCGTAGAGTTCGGCATCTTGTGCGAAGATACGGCCGGTCATCATGAGTTCGGCGCGGTAGATCGGGCTGGAGTAGTCGAGGATTTCACCAGGCAGGAGATCGTATTTCCGCATGAAGGAGCCGTGAAGTAGTGCGAGGAAGTGGCGAAGCCCTTGAACGAGGTTCATGACATGGTCGTGTTTTTCGGGATCTGCTTCGAGGATGCGCATTCCCCAGAGGCGGCACTGGTCTGTAAACCAGGCGGACGCTTGTGGATCTCGTCCAGGGGAGATGACCATAAGCTGTTTGGAGAGGTTTGGGACGTCGGGGCCGTGCATCGGGTGCAACCCGATCACCGGCCCTTCGTGGGATGCCAGCATGTGCCGGAGTGGGTCGCGCTTGTTGCTGGTGAAGTCGGCGAGCAAGGTTTCGCGGCGAAGGGCCGGCGCCAACCGTGTGACCACACGGTTGGTGGCACGGATCGGGACCGACACGATCACCATATCCGCTTGCTCCGCAAACGCCGGCAACTCATGCCAGTTCCCCTTCTCCAGCGTACATGTTCGGTGCCCACTTGCCTCCAGAAAACGCCGGTATAGCGACCCCATCCCCCCATCACCCCCTACGATGACTATTGTTTTGGGTTCCTCTGTGGCGCATGGAAACTTGGTCACCGACTGAACTGCACGCGACGACGCCATAATCATCCGGAGAAAATCCTCCGCCCAATCCGGATCAATTCCTCGCTCCTCCGCCATCACCCGGAACACGCCTGTCTTCTCATCCTCCCGACCCGCAACAAACACGGGAAGCGTATGCTCAATTTTCGTGCGAATCACATCACTAACCACCTCGTTCCGCTTTTTCAGAAGGTCCAGAATCTGTTCATCGATACGATCGATCTGATCACGGAAATTTGAAAGTTTGTCGTCCATGGTGATTATAATTCGGTGACACAGGAAATGGTGGCCAATCGCCGGCCCGTGGAAGGTACTTGGATTTTACCATTAATGGAATGATTGCAGATGGAATGATAACAAACGCATGAATCGTTTCTTATATTCCATTCGTTCGTTGGCGGAGTGTGGAAAGTCAAATGCACCAAAGAGGTATTAAATATACCAAAGATGGGTAGGCTCGCATCGAATCCACAACCGCAAGAGTATCCGCATCAACCCGAAACACACAATGACAAACAAATTTACAATTCATTCGCCTTGGGAGCCGGCAGGGGATCAGCCACAGGCGATTCAGGAGCTGACGGACGGAATTCGGCAGCAGGTTCCGTATCAGACGTTGCTGGGAATTACGGGGTCGGGGAAGACGCGGACGATTGCCGGGGTGATTGAGAATGTGCAGAAGCCGACGTTGGTGATGAGCCATAATAAGACGTTGGCCGCTCAGCTGTATCGCGAGTTTAGCGATTTTTTTCCGGAGAACCGGGTGGAGTTTTTTATATCGTATTACGATTACTATCAACCGGAGGCCTACATTTCGGCGCAGGATAAGTATATCGAGAAGGATTTGTCGATTAATGAGGAGATTCAGCGGTTGCGGCTGAGTGCGACGAGTGCGCTGCTTTCGGGGCGGAAGGATGTGATTATAGTGTCGTCGGTGAGTTGTATTTATGGGATTGGTTCGCCGTCGGAGTATGAGAAGCTGATTGTGCATCTGCAGGTGGGGCAGGAGATTCCGCGGAATACGTTGCTGTATGATCTGGTGGATCTGCATTACCGGCGCAGCGACCGGGAGTTTACGCGCGGGACGTTTCGGGTTCGGGGGGATGTGATTGATATTTATCCGGCGTATTCGCGGGAGGGGCTTCGCGTGACGATGTGGGGGGATGAGATTGAGAAGTTGGAGATTTTTGATGTGGATACGGGGGAGCATGTGCAGGATCTGGAGGAGTTTCGGGTGTATCCGGCGTCGCATTATGTGACGTCGAAGGGGCGGCTGACGGAGGCGGTTCGGGAGATTCGGAAGGAGCTTTTGCAGCGGGTGGAGGAGTTGACGGATGCGCATAAGTATCTGGAGGCGAAGCGGCTGGAGCAGCGTACGTTGTTTGATATCGAGATGATGGAGGAGATTGGGTATTGCTCGGGGATTGAGAATTATTCGAGGTATTTGAGTGCGCGGAAGCCGGGGGAGCGGCCGTATTGTTTGTTTGATTATTTTCCGGAGGATTTTTTGCTGGTGGTGGATGAGAGTCATCAAACGGTGCCGCAGATTGGGGCGATGTATGGCGGGGACCGGTCGCGGAAGGAGCAGTTAGTGGAGCATGGGTTTCGGTTGCCTTCGGCGCTGGATAACCGGCCGCTGACGTTCGGGGAGTGGGAGGAGATGCATCATCAGACGATTTTTGTGAGCGCGACGCCGGCGGATTATGAGCTGGAGAAGTCGGAGGGTGTGTTTGTGGAGCAGATTATTCGCCCGACGGGGCTGCTGGAGCCGGAGGTGGAGGTGCGGCCGTTGGGGAATCAGGTGGATGATCTGCTGGAGGAGATCCGGAAGCGGTCGGCGGTGGGGGAGCGGGTGCTTTGTATTACATTGACGAAGCGGCTGAGTGAGGAGTTGAGTGAGTATTTAAAGAATCTGGGAATTCCGGCGGCGTATATGCACAGTGAGCTGGATGCGGAGCAGCGGATTGAGGTGATCTATAAGTTTCGGCGGGGGGATTACCATGTGTTGGTGGGGATTAATTTGCTTCGGGAGGGGATCGATATTCCGGAGCTGAGTTTGGTGGCGATTCTGGATGCGGATAAGGAGGGGTTTTTGCGATCGGAGACGTCGTTGTTTCAGATTGTGGGACGGGCGGCGCGGAATGTGAATGGGAAGGCGATTTTGTATGCGGATAAGATGACGCAGAGTATTCAGAATGTGATACGGGAGATGGAGCGGCGGCGGAAGATTCAGCAGGAGTATAATGAGAAGCATGGGATTACGCCGCAGACGGTGAAGAAGGAGTTGCGGCCGTTGGTGGATCCGCAGTTAATTTCGGCGAATCCGGTGAAGTTTGAGGATGTGGAATCGCTGCAGGAGGTGCCGGACGAGCAGATTCGTGTGGCTGCAGAGGGTGGGATTTCGTACAAGCCGAATGCAGCGATGGAGGAGGTGACGTTTGAGACGCCGGATGCGTTTTTGGCGTATTTGCAGGAGACGATGTTGCAGGCGGCGCGGAATATGGAGTTTGAGGAGGCGGCGCGGATTCGGGATCAGATTGAGAAGTTGAAGAAGGAGTTGGTTTGATGGGGATGCTCTATATACCCTTCACGGGGTAGGTCTAAAAAACGGGTATTTAGTTTCTGAAGTCTCGAATTTCGCGAAAAAGGGTTAAAAATCGGCTTTTATGGCTGATAAAGGGCGTTTCATAATTAGGTATAAGAATCAAATTCCTGCCAAAAAATCGAATTATTGGCACAGAGCAAATAAAAAATCGGGTTGATGTAGATGCTCGCTCGGCTCACTTGCAAACCCGACCTGCCATCCTTCCATC
>PZPG01000018.1:9857-14666 GCA_003045995.1 Bacteroidota bacterium | reverse complement strand
ACCTACCCTTTGCAGCGATTCCGCCACCTTGCCAGCGAGCTCGGTCAGGAACGTTCGGATCCAGTCCATGTCGGTGACATCCTCCGCAAAGGTTCGCTCTTTTCCCACCGATTTGCGGATTCGATGGGGTTTAACCTCCCGATCGTCTATTCCTCGAACCAGGTAGTAGTAGTGATGGCCGGCTTTGCCGAAGGCAGCGGCAAGATCCGATTCGCTCCACTGCAGAAGGTCTTCTCCCGTCCGGATACCAAGTTTTTCCATTTTTTGTTGTGTCGCATGTCCTACGCCGTAAAATTTGCCGATCGGCAGGGAGCGCAGAAATGCTTCGGCTTCTTCCGGGAGAATGATGGACAATCCATCGGGTTTGTCGAGGTCGGAGGCGATTTTTGCCAGGAATTTGTTGTAGGAAACGCCGGCAGATGCCACAAGGTCGAGCCGAGTGCGTATTTTATGTTTGATCTCTTTGGCGATGAGCGTGGCGGAGGGCGGGCCTGTAAAAGGATGTGTGACGTCCAGGTAGGCTTCGTCGAGGGAGAGTGGTTCGACAAGATCGGTGTACTCATCAAAAATAGCGCGGATCTGTTGCGAAACCTCTTTGTATACGTCAAACCGGGGCTTCACAAAGATTGCATGGGGACACTTTTTGATGGCACGGATGGCTGGCATGGCAGAGCGGATTCCATATTTGCGTGCTTCGTAGCTGGCAGCTGCAACGACTCCCCTCCCCTGCGGCGACCCTCCGACGACAACCGGTTTGTTCCGGTAGGATGGTTCGTCCCGCTGCTCCACCGAAGCATAGAACGCATCCATATCGATGTGAATGATTTTGCGCATGGTGGAGCCTCAAATTGCTCTGTTTTGAGAGTATTTTTCGAAAATGAAAATTTGTATCTTTGACAACGTTTCGCAAAACGTAACCAAAGAAAAATACAAAACAACCGAGGATGGAAGAACTCAATTTGGTAACGCTTTACTGGCTCGTTTCTATTGGGCTGCTTGTTGGATATGTGCTAGATCTAGTGATGGGGCACCGTGGGATCGGGATGATACCAAACCTGGCTTTTGGAGCGCTGGGGTCGGTGATTGTTGGAGTGATCATGATTGTTCTGGGTGTGTTTGCCCCGCTGATCTATGCAGCACTTGGGTCGATTGTGTTTCTGTTTCTGGTGAACATATTCAGTTTTGAGGATAAGGAACCAGCGGAGCATGGGCACGCTTGAGTTAGCAAGGCATGTTTGAGTTAGCCCCGCGACCTTTGAGTTAGCCGGGCACGTCTGAGTTAGCCACGCGACCTTGATTCGAACAGGTATTTCCCGTATCCCGTATCCCGCATCCCTCATTCCGCATCCCGCACCCCGTATGCTGCATCCCGCATGTCGGGCGAAGGGAGCAGATCTATTTCCATCAACCCGAAACAAAAAAACTAATTCCCGGATTTTCTCATCACCATCATTCTACCATAANNNNATCATTCTACCATAAATATATCATTCTACCATAACTGTGCGGAAATTGTATGGAAACCGAACGTTGTGCACAGAACGCATAAAAACACATCGCACGCAAATCACACGAAAAAGGAGCAAATAGCATGTCTGAGTATAAATTTTTTGAGCAGGTAAATAAGGCGTTTGACAAGGCAGCGGCCTACACGAAGATCGATAAAGGGCTACTGGATCAGATGAAGATCTGTAACAATGTGCTGCATGTGACGTTTCCGATCGAGCGGGACAATGGGACGATTGAGGTGATTGAGGGGTGGCGTGTGGAGCATAGCCATCACAAGTTGCCGACGAAGGGTGGGATTCGGTATAGCATGTCGGTGAATGAGAATGAAACGATGGCGCTGGCGGCGCTGATGACGTACAAGTGCGCGGCGGTGGATGTGCCGTTTGGCGGGGCGAAGGGCGGGATTAAGATCGATAAGTCGAAGTATTCGGACCGGGAGATTGAGAAGATTACGCGTCGGTATACGTATGAGCTGGTGCGGAAGAATTTTATTGGGCCGGGGATTGATGTGCCGGCGCCGGATTACGGAACGGGGGCGCGGGAGATGGGATGGATTTTGGATACGTACCGGCAGATTACCAATGATATTAATGCCGAGGGTTGTGTGACCGGGAAGCCGATTGCGCAGGGTGGAATTCGGGGGCGGACGGAGGCGACCGGGCGTGGAGTGTATTTTGGGGTGCGTGAGGCGCTTTCGAATGCGGAGGATATGAAGGAACTGGGGCTGGAGCCGGGGATTGAGGGGAAGAAGTTTGTAGTGCAGGGGCTGGGGAATGTGGGGTATTATGCCGCGAAGTTTATGATTGAAGGGGGCGCGGTGATGGTTGGGGTAGCAGAGATTGACGCGTCGGTGTACAATCCGGATGGGATCGATCTGGCGGATTTGATGTCCTTTAAGATGGAGAATGGCGGGATTAAGGGGTATGATAAGGCGACGACACTGGCGACGAATAAGCAGGTGCTGGAGATGGAGTGTGATATTTTGATTCCGGCGGCACTGGAAAATCAGCTAAATGAGGGGAATGCGCCGAATATTAAGGCGAAGATTATTGCGGAGGCGGCGAATGGGCCAACGACATCAGAGGCGCATACGATTTTGAAGGAGAAGGGTGCGTTGATTATTCCGGATAATTATTTGAATGCGGGTGGGGTGACGGTGTCCTATTTTGAGTGGCTGAAGAATATTCAGCATGTTCGATTTGGGCGGATGGGGAAACGGTTTGAGGAGAATAGTTACAAGAAGATTTTGTCGGTGATTGAGACGATTTCGGAGCGGACGTTTTCACAGAAGGAGTTGCTTCATCTGGCGAAAGGGGGCGGTGAGGAGGATCTTGTGGATTCGGGGCTGGAGGAGACGATGATTACGGCGTACAATCAGATCAACGAGATTCGCAAGATTCACAATGTGGATTTACGAACGGGTGCGTTTATTAGCGCGATTGAGAAGGTGGGGCTGATTTACGGGCAGATGGGGATCTTCCCGTAAGGGCCTGGGGACTCATCCCCGGGGTCTCGGGTCTCAGCCCTTGGGTTTTGGGTCTCACCCTCTGGATCTCGGGACTCAGCCCCCAAAAAGTTTTTTGATTCGGCTGAATAGCCCGCCCTTTTTCTCGGTCTTCTTGGTTCCGGCCCGACCTCCTGCCAACTGGTCGTAGGTGGGTTGAGGGAGTTTGCTTATGTCCATTTCCCCTATTTTGCCTCTTCCCTGGTTGTTGTTGCTCCTGCCGTTACTCTTGCCTCTGTCCGTTCTTTTGTTTCTTTCGGAACGTTTGCTTCTGCTGGTACTCTTGCTTCTCTCCGTACTCTTGCTCCTGTCTGAATCCTTGCCCCGGGAGCTACTTTTTCCTCTGTCGCTCCCTTTATTTTTCCCTCCACCTTTGCTTCTATCACTACTATTCTCCCTGTCCGAACCTTTATCTCTGTCGCTACTTTTTCCTCTGTCACCACGACCGTTTTTCTTCTCTTCGTTGCTGTTGGCAGTTTTGGAGGATTCAGAATGGTCTTGCAGGCGCGCAAGTGCGGCTTCCGGCATGGGCAGTTCTTGCGGGGCGTAACCAAGCTCGTTGCAGATCCCAAGAATATCGTTCTGATCCTGTTTTGAAACGAGTGACAAAATTCGGGTGGCGTTTCCGGTGCTGACAAGGTCTGCCCGCAGTTTGTACTCATGTACATCTTCGGGGACATCGTAGTTGATCACTTGTTCTACACCATCTGGAGAGAGTTCCGATGCGGAGTAATCCCCCACAAGGAGATGTTGCACTTTGCGTGATGTGAAAAGTTCTAGCCGCTGCTGAAAGGTTTGTTCATCCAGACCTTTGTGGAGACTGACAACGCGAAAATCGTTTTTTCGCAGGATTTTGAACAACCGGTCGGCAGTTCGTCCGGACGCCGTGAAAATCAGATGGCTTTTCAGGTCTGTCTCCTTCAAAAATGCAAGCAGCACACTGATTTTAGATCGTGGCGGCACATTGATGTAGTACTGAGTAAGATCTTTGGGAATCGATGGTGCGTCGGCTGTTTTTGGCTCGGGGGTGGGGACAGCCTTTACTAGTTCGGGTGATTTGAGAATCTGTGCCTCAGCTTCTCGGAGCTGCCGGCTATCTTTTGCGGCGATGAAGATTCGCTGACACTTACTAAGAATCCGGTCGGATATGGTTTTGACATCATCCCAGTGGTCGATCTCCTCTGCTTTCTCTACGACCAGCAATAACACCTCCCGAAACGTCATGTTGGAGGATTCCAGAATAGGCGCAAAGGTTTGCGGCGAAGCGATGAGTACAGTTGGTCCGGAGGCAACCAGGGTAATTCCCTTTTTGTCATCGAGTGGTTCGTGCTCAAAAAGCGATACGGCTCTAATCTGAGCATCCTCTCCAACGGTTGTCACCCATTTTTTCAAGCTCTCTGCTCTTTCGGCATCTTCCGTAAGAATCAGGATCTTGGTACCGCCACGCCGGTTCTGTGTTGCAGCCTCACTCAAAGCGGCAGGCAGATATCCAACTTCCGGAGAGACGCTCTGCTCGGTGTTGATAAGGAGGTCTGTTTGTCCGGAAACGGCTTTTAAAATGGTTTTTTGCTCAGTTGTGGGTGATGTAATGGAACATTTTTTCAGGCCCTTCAGTATGGACCCATGAAATCGAAACGCTTGGAAAGAGTTCATAAAAAATTAATCATCAAAATTTCAAAAGGATCAGCGTGTTGTTTTCAGCCGCCAGGCCGCACTGCTTCGCAATCCTGTATTATACTGTATGGTGTGTGATGTACTGCAGTATGTACTTTGTCGTGTGTGATCTATTGTACCGT